>CBDUCW010000076.1:0-9375 GCA_965365745.1 uncultured Trueperaceae bacterium | reverse complement strand
CGGCGGTGGCGCCGTCGGCCTGCCCGCGGATCAGGTGCGTCGTTCCCAGGAAGGAGGCGACGAAGGCGCTGCGCGGACGCAGGTAGGCCTGCTCGGGCGCGCCCATCTGCTCGAGCCGCCCGGCGCGGATCACGGCCAGGCGGTCGGCGAAGGTCATCGCCTCCTCCTGGTCGTGCGTGACAAGGATCCCCGTGGTTCCGGTGCGCTTGAGGATGCGGCGCACCTCCTGCCGCGTGCTGCCCCGCAGGGCCGCATCGAGGTTGCTGAACGGCTCGTCGAGCAGGATCACGTCCGGCTCGGGCGCGAGGGCCCGTGCGAGCGCGACCCGCTGCTGCTGCCCTCCCGAGAGCTGACTCGGAAAGCGGCTCGCGAAGATCGTCAGGCCGACCAGGTCGAGCACCTCACGGGCGCGGGCGAGCCGCTGCGCCTTCGAACGACCGGTCAGTCCGAAAGCGACGTTGTGCAGCACGTCGAGGTGCGGAAACAGCGCGTAGTCCTGGAACACGAAGCCGATGCGCCGCGCCTCGGGGCGGACGAAGCACGAGGGCCCGCTCACGCGCCGCCCCGCCACGTCGACGATGCCGCGATCGGGCACCTCGAAGCCGGCGATCAGGCGCAGGAGCGTGGTCTTGCCGCAGCCCGACGGCCCCACCAGGGCGAGGATCTCGCCGCGCCGCACCTCGATCGAGAAGCCGTCGAGCGCGGGAACCGCGCCCTCGCCGCGGGCGCTGGGGTAGGCCTTCGTCAGATCCTCGGTGCGGACGACGACGTCGGCGCCGGAAGCACGCGCCCCGTCGCCGCTGCCGTCGCCGCGCTCGTCGTTGTCGACGGTGGGCGGGGGCGGAGCGGCGTCGGCGACCGCCGTTGCGACGGACGCTACGGAGGCACCGCGCTCGTTCGCGGAGGGCTCGGGGTCGGGGTCCTGCACAGATGAGCAATCTAGCAGGAAATCCCGACCAAGACGGTTGGATATCACGGGATTCGACGCCGTCCGGAACGCCCACGGCAGCGGACGGCGGACCCGGTTCGTTCGACGCGCCACGGGCCGGCGGCGCCGCGCAGGGGCTCAGCCGCGGCGCCAGGCGCCGAGCGCATCGGCTCGCGCCAGCACGTCGCGCGCGAGGGCCTCGGTGCCCCCCGGGGCGCCGAAGCGCTCGGGTCCCACGCGCGCGGCCGCGTCGCGGAGGTCGGGATCGGTCAGCACGTGACGAAGCGCGGCGGCGATCTGCGACGGCGCACTCCCCACCACGGTCAACGCCGGGCCCAGCAGGCGCTTCTGGTTGCGCACGAAGGCGGGCGTGAACGCCGGGGGAAGCGCATACGTGACGACGGGGAGACCGAGCGCTGCGGCTTGCTCGTTGGCCGTGCCGGTGGTGCCGATCGCGGCGTCGGCGCTCGCCAGCACGTCGGCGAAGCGGCGTTCGTAGACGTCGACGATCCGCGCGCCGAAGACGTACCGCGCGACGCGTCCGTCGGTTCCGTCGCTCGCCTCGCGCCGCCATCCGGGCGCGTCCGGCAGATCGGCCCCCACCCAGGCGACCGCACCGCGGACGCCCTCGACCATCGCCAGCGCCTCGAGCATGCGGGCGAGCGCGGCGCCCGCGTAGCTGCGCGAGCCGGGCAGCAGCGCTACGACCGACTCGCGGCACGCGGCGAGCTCGGCGAGGGGTTCGCCCTGCGCGCCGTCGACGATCGGATTGCCGAGGAAGTCGACGTGGGCCACGCCCCGCGTGCGCAGTTCGGCGGCCGTTCGCGCGTCGCGGGCGTAGACCCGCGCCACGCCGTGGCGCATCATCGCGCGCTCGGGGTAGCTGATGTTCTCCATGAAGAAGCGCGGGCCGACCGACGTCGACCCCTCGGACAGCCAGGCCGACACGAGCGGCTGGAACTGGAAGCGGATCGCCGGCCGCACCAGCATCGACAGCGCGAGCGCGTAGATGTCGCCGACGACCCAGATGACGTCGGTTCGGAGTCGGGCCAGGTCGCGCACTTGGCGCGCCGTGAGCCCCACCCATCCGGAGGCCATGTCCCCTACGAAGGACGCGACGGAGTGGAGGGTGGAGCCCCCCGACCGCAGCGGCTCGGCCGGGCCCACCACGGGGATCGACGCCCTCCGGTAGGGCGCCCCGTCGGACACCGTCGGGAATGCGCGTACGTCGAGATCGGGGCGCTGCCGGCGCAGCTCGACGGCGAGGCGCGTTCCGATGGCGTCCTCGCCGTGGCCGTTCGAGAGGATCGTGAGGCTCGCCACGGCGGCTAGATCGGGCGCGGCGTCGTCACGAGGCGAACGCACGGCAGGGCTCGGATCACGCCCCGGAGTATAGGCGATCGAGTGCACTGGGACGCGGCTCAGTCAGCCTCTTCGGGCTCCTTGTACGCCCACACCGCGTACAGCGGATCCTGGCCGCACGGGGTGTGGCAGCGGGTGCGAACCGGTCCGAAGTCGGCGGTCTCCTCGAAGTAGCTCTTGACGAGTCGGAAGTGCGCCGCGTCGTCCGACGCGCGCCAGGCGAGAACGGCTTTGGTGGGGAACATCCGGGTCGAGAACGTCACGACGAAGGGGGCGCCGGGCTTGAGCGAACGCGCGACCTCGCGGAAGGTGTCGGTGGGACGGGTCATGTACTGCACGCTGACGGTGCACACGGCGCCATCGAAGCTCGCATCCGCGAACGGGAGCGCCTCGTTGCGGTTCAGGTCGTAGACGACCGAGCGCGTGACCTTGGGGTTGCGCTCGAGCTCGCGATCGTTGAGCCCCAATCCCGTCACCGAGGCGTACGGCTCGGTGAGGTGCGAATCGAAGCTCGCCATGAGATCGAGGACGTGCCCATCGCGCGGAAGCAGCTCCGCGTACCAGCGTTCGGCCGCCGCCCGCGCCGCGTCGTCGATGTGCGCCGTCTCGCGCGGTTGCTCGTAGAACAGCGCGTCCGGACGCTCGTCGAGGCGACGGAAGAAGGTTGGCAGAAGCGTTGCCATGCCCGGAGTATGGCGCCCGATGCGCGACGGGCCTAGGTGCGCGGACACGTTCTCGGCGAACCGCGAAGCCGAGCCGGGAGGCGTGGGTCCCGCGTCAGTCGGCGTGGGGTTCGTCGTCCCCTCGAGCCAACTCGGGGGCCGATCCCCAGTCGAGCTTGTGGCGCAGCAGGTCGTACTGCGTGCGTGTTCCGGTCGATACCAACCACAGGTCGGTGGGTGCCGCGCGCACGACGAAGCGGTCGCCGGCCGCGAGATCGCAGCGCTCCTGCCCGTCGAGCACCAGGGCCAACTCGCCGACCCGCCCCGCGACCGAGAAGCGCAGTTCGGCCCCCGCCTCGATCACGATCGGCCGGTTCGTGAGCGAGTGCGGCGCGTTCGGCGTCACCACGAAGGCGCGCATCCCCTGGCTGAGGATCGGCCCGCCCAGCGACAGCGAGTAGCCGGTGGATCCCACCGGCGTCGAGACCACCAGTCCGTCGGCCCGGTACTGCGTGGCGTGCCGACCGTCGACGTCCATGTCGATGCCGATCAGCCGCGTCATCACGCCCTGCGACACGATCGCGTCGTTGAGCGCGTACATGGTCGCGCCGGTCGCCGTCAGCTCCACTTCGAGCATCATCCGCGGCAGAACGCGCCAGCCGTCGGTCCCGCCGCCAGCGAGGTAGCGCTTCACCGCCCCGGCCGAGAACTCGGCCAGGAAGCCCAGCTTGCCGAGGTTGATGCCGACCAGGGGGACCTGCACCCCCACCAGCCGACGGGCGGTGCCGAGGATGGTCCCGTCGCCGCCCACCGAGATGACGAGATCGGCTGCAGCGACCTCGCGCGCGATGGGCAGCGTGCCCTCGAGGTCCAAGATCGCCTCCGCGCCCAGCTCCTCGACGCGTTCGGCCAGCTCGGTGGCGAGCGGCGCGGCCTCGGGCTTGTAGCGACTGGCGGTGACCACCACCCGGCGCAGATCCGCCGCCGCCGGCACGCGCGCCGCGGTCGCGACGCGGCGGTCGGTCGCGTCGCGCGCCTCAGCCACGGAGATCGTCCGGGTCGACCCGGTCCAGCACCGCCGCGACGACCGCGTCGAGGGTCATGTCATCGGTGTCGATGCGGTGCGCGTCGGCCGCCGGCGCGAGCTGCTTGGCATCGGCCTCGTCGCGGTCGCGGATGGCGCGCACAAGCTCCCCGAAGCCCGCTTCGCGCTCGTCGAGTCGGCGCCGGGCACGGACCTCGGGGGACGCCGTCAGGTAGATCTTGGCGACGGCATCCGGGAACACGGCCGTGCCCATGTCCCGCCCCTCGACCACGAACGAACCCGGAAGCGCCCGCAGCCGCGCGTCGATCCAGGCGCGCACGGAGGGGTGCGAGGCCACCGTCGACACCGAGGCGTCGACCGCGTCGGTGTGGAGATCGTCGGTGCGGTCGCGCCCGTCGACGACGACGCGGTTGCCGTCGGGCTCGAGCCGGAGCTCGACCTCGTGCCGCGCGAGCCGTTCGAGGATGGCCGCGGGATCGCCCCGGTCGACGCCGGCGTCGAGGCACAGGCGGGTCGCCGCGCGGTAGAGGATGCCGCTCGAGACGAACGGAACGCCTAGCGCCTCGGCCACGCGGAAGCCCACGCTCGACTTGCCGGACGCGGCCGGCCCATCGATCGCGATCGCGCGCTGGTCGGAGGGGCGCGGGTCCGGGCGACCGGAGGGTCGGGGAGCGTCGGTCGGTGCGTGGGTCACGCACTCGATCCTAGCGCAGCGAGGTCCTCGAAGAAGCCCGGGTACGTCTTGCCGACGCAGCCCGGATCGCGGATCGCCACGCCGTCGAGGCGCAGCCCGGCGAGGGCGAAGGCCATCGCCATCCGGTGATCGCCGTACGTGTCGATGGCGACCGTCCCGTCGATCCGCAGGTCGGGCTTCGGGTGGACGGTGATCGCGTCCCGCTCCTCGTCGACCCGCACCCCGAACTTCGCCAGCTCGCGGGCCAAGGCCGACAGCCGGTCGGTCTCCTTGATGCGGAGGTTCCACACGTTCTCGATGCGCACGGGACCGTCGGCGAACAGGGCGACGACGGCCAGCGTCTGGGCCTGGTCGGGCATGTCGTTGAGGTCGAAGGTTCCGCCGCGCAAGCGCCCCGACGGTCCGGCGACCTCGCACCACGTGTCGCCCCATGCGACCTCGCATCCCATCTCGGCGAGCACGTCGGCGAGGCGGCGATCGCCCTGCTGCGATCGAGCGCCGACGTTGCAGACCCGCACGCGCCCGCCCGCGACGGCGGCGGCGGCCCAGAAGTAGCCGGCCGCCATCGCGTCGCCCTCGATCGCGTACGGGCGCGCCCGATAGCCCTGCGGCGCGACGCGAAAGCGCTCGTAGCCGTCGCGCTCGACGCGAACGCCGAAGTCGTCCATGAGCGCGACGGTCATGTCGGCGAACGGCTTCGACTGCAGTTCGCCCACGACCTCGATCACGGTCGATGCGTCCGCCGCGGGCGCCGCGAGCAGCAAGCCCGACAGGAACTGGCTGCTGCTGTCGCCGCGTACCGTGGTCGTTCCGCCGGCGATCCCGTCCGCCTCGACCACGACCGGAGGGCACCCGTCGCCGCGCTCGCTGCGCGCGTTCACGCCGAGCCCGCGGAGCGCCGCCACGAGGTCCTCGATCGGACGCTCCCGCATGCGCTCGGTGCCGTCGAGCCGGAAGGTGCCGTGGCCGAGCGCCACGAGCGCCGTCAGGAAGCGGATGCTGGTTCCGGAGAGCCGGAGATCGAGCTCGGCGCCGGCCGCGGGCACCGCTCCCGCGGCGCCGTGCACCGCGACCGTGGTGCCGTCCTGCTCGCAACGGATGCCGAGCTTGTGGAGGGCTCCGATCATCACCTCGGTGTCCTCGGCGACCAGCACGCCCTCGAGGCGGCTGACCCCGTCGGCGAGGGCGGCCGCCACGAGGGCGCGGTTGCTGAGGCTCTTCGACCCGGGGACGTCGATGCGGGCGTCGAGCGGAGCGATGCGCGAGATGGGCAGCGGGTTGGGAAGTCCAGGCATCGCCGGAAGGATACTCCAGCGGCTGCGCTCCCCTGAGGGACGGTCCACAGAGCGTGCGCGGGGACGGTGCTACCGTCGGGGCATGCAGCTCCCCGACGATCTCGCCACCATCGTGTCGACGTTCAAGCAAGCGCCCAAGGCGCTCCGGCTCGAGTTGCTGCTCGAGTTCGCCGGCAAGGTCCCCGCGGTCCCCGACCGCCTGCGGGAGGAGGGCGCGCTCGAGCGCGTGCACGAGTGCCAAACCCCGTTCTTCCTCGCGTCGGAGGTCGCCGACGGACGCGTGTCGCTGCACTTCGACGCGCCCAGGGACGCGCCCACGACGCGCGGCTTCGCCGGCATCCTCTACGAAGGGCTCGACGGCGCCCCGGCCGAGGCGATCCTCGACGTCCCCGCCGACTTCTACACCGACATGGGACTCGCCGAGGTGATCAGCCCGCTGCGGCTCCGCGGAATGCAGGCGATCGTCGGCCGCCTCCAGCGTCAGGTGCGCGAGCAGACGGCCACCGATCCGGCGGCGACGTAAGCAGCGTGGGCCCGTACGGCGCGCGGATCTGCTAGACTCCTACGGCTATCCCGGCGAAGGGACCGGCGCCCCCGCGCGCCGCTCGGTCCCGTCTCGCCCGCTCCGGTCGCCACGACCGAGATCCCGACGCAGCCACGCACCGAAGCGCCGCCGCGCTCGACGGAGGACCCGCATGAAGAAAGACATCCACCCGAAAGCCGTACCCTGCAAGGTCGTCGTCGACGGCCAGGTCGTCATGGAGACGCTCTCCACGCGCTCCGAGGTCAACGTCGACGTGTGGTCCGGGAACCACCCGTTCTACACGGGCCAGCAGCGCTTCATCGACACCGAGGGCCGCGTCGAGAAGTTCCAGAAGCGCTTCGGGCAGAGCTACCGCAAGAACAAGAAGTAAGCCGCCTCGCCCGGCGCGCGACCGCGTGCCGGGCCGGCGACCACGGAGCCAGCGCACCGCCGAAACGGTGCGCTGGCTCCGTCGTTGGGTTCGCCGGGCACGGGGTCGGGGCGGAGACGGCACGGAGGGTCCGTGGAGCCCTCCCCATCGATGGCCCGCAACCGAGCGCCGGGAGCGGGGAGGACGCGTCGACGCCCGGTCCCTCGACTCGAACCGTCAGCTCGGCAGCGCGGCCTCGACGATGGTCCCCCGCTCGGGCTCCGAACGGATCTCGAAGCGCCCGCCGCGGGCTTCGAGACGTTCGCGCATCTGCCGGAGCCCGAGTCCGCCGGCGGTCGTCACCCGGTCGCTGATGGCCTCGACGTCGAAGCCGTGGCCGTCGTCTTCGATGCGCAGCAGCGCGTCGCCCTCCGGCGTTGCCGAGGCGTGCACGGCGACCCGTGTGGCCCCGGCGTGCTTGGCCACGTTCGTCATCGCCTCCTGGAAGATCCGGAACAGCACCGCCTCGGTCTTCACGTCCAGTTCGGGCATCGCCGCGAGGTCGAGGTCGACCTCGACGTCGTTCTGCTGTCCGAAGTCGCGCGCGTAGCGCTCGAGCGTTCCCAGGAATCCGTAGCGCTCGAGTTCGATGGGACGGAGCGCGAAGATGCTGCGGCGGACCTCCTTGATCATCTCGCGCACGGTGCTGCGCGCCTGCTCGAGCTCGCCCCGCGCCGCGTCCAGGTCGCGATCGAGCAGGCGCCCCACGAGATCGAGCTTGAGCGCGCTGAACGCCAGCGACTGCGCCACGCCGTCGTGGATCTCCCGTGCGATGCGGGCACGCTCCTCGGCGATGGCGAGCTCCTCGGACTGGAGGTAGGCGCGGGCGTTGTGCACCGCGAGGCTCACCTGTCCGGCGAGCAGCTGCAGGTACGGCAGGTCGAAGGTGCTGAAGTGGGCGCGGTCGCCGTGCCCGAGCAGCACCACGCCGAGCAGGGCATCGTCGGAGACCAGCGGGAGCGCCGCCGCGCTCGTGGCGCCGGCCAGCAGCGGATGCCGCACGGGCGATCCCTCGCCGAGGTCGATCTCGATCTGCGGAGCCCGCTTCGTAGCGGCCGTCCCGACGACCCCCTCGCCCGCCCGGATGGGCGGCGTCGCCGTGGTGGGCGTCGCTCCTCCGGTGGCGCGGGCGACCTGCAACCGAAGCCACTCCCCCTCCTCGCTCAGGTAGACGCCGCCGACCGAGGCGCCGGCGCGCTCCATCATCCGCTCGAGCAGGCTTCCGAGCAGCCGCGCGAGGTTCCCTTCGGCTCGGATCGAGCGGTCGACCTCGATGAGCGTCAACACGTCGCGCATCCGGGCCTGCGCCGCCTCGGCCGCCGCGCCGAACTCGGACGCGAGGATCCGGAAGCTCTCGCGCTGCCCTCCGTCGGGGGGCGCGTCGTAGAAGGCGTGCAGGCTGCCCCCGCGGCCGTCGCCCCAGCGCAGCCGCTCGGTCAGGACCCAGCTGTCGTGCGGCGCGTCGTCAGCGCGCGTCTCGTGCGCGGGCGGCGTTTCGCCGCGCTGGAGGGCGCGGTCGCGCTCCCGGGCCCGGGCGCGCCAGAACGGGTCGAGCCCGCTCGCCTCCTCGAGCACGGCGGACTCCTGGTCCGCTTCGTTGAGCAGGACCGCGACGCCGCGCGCGTCGGTGACGTCGCGGATGCCCTCGGTGGCGGCCCGCATGGCCGTCTCGAGGTCGTTGGCGGCCGCGAAGCGCTCGGTCACGCGCTGGATCGCGCCGAGCAGCGCGTGGCTGCCCTGGAGCTCACGGTAGAGCTTGGTGAGCTCCGCCTGCGCGGCCTCGCGACGCGCGACCTGCACGACGATCCAGTTCAGCGTGAGGTAGGTCGCGCCCGGCCCGAGCACGCTGTAGAACAGCACTTCGGTCCAGGTTGCAACCGGGCCGCCGAAGCGCTGCGCGATGGCGGGAACCGCGCCGAGTTGGAACACGACGACGACGCCGACGATGGCGATCGGCAGCCACAGCCGGGCCAAGCGCACCTGCCCCGACAGCGCCGCCAACTCGCTGGCGCGGGGTGCCGGCCAGATCCGTGCCCCGAGCCGCGGGCGATCGTCGGCGGGGGCGACCTCCCGGCCGCTCGCCGCGGCATCGCTCACGTGGCTTCGCGCCCCTCCTCGCCGCGGTAGCTCGCGGCGCGGAACTCGCTCATCAGGAACGGGTACGAGAGCGCATACATCACGATCAGCACGCCGATCTGGACCCAGGTGTTCGTCAACCCTGGCACCCCGATCGCGTCGAGGCCGACCAGCAGAAGGCTGGCGACGACCGCGAAGAGCAGCGACTTGAGCGCGAGCCGAACGACCTTGCCCACGGTGATGCGGCGGGCCTGCGTCTTCGCTCGCTGCTCGTCTTTTCGACGGCGGGTCTTCTTGGACATGCCGTGATTGTACGGGCGATGATGGGGCATGGCTTCCGTTCGCGACCCGGCGCCCGAC
>CBDUCW010000075.1:0-9398 GCA_965365745.1 uncultured Trueperaceae bacterium | reverse complement strand
GTCGTCGCGTCGGAAGGTCGGCCGGGATCGGCACGGTGCGGCGCGGACCGGGTGGTTCCGGGGGGTTCCGGGCAGCGGGGGTCGCAGCGCCGGATTCGGGTCGGGGCGCGGTCCGCGGCCGTCGACGGTTCGATCGCCCGTCGGAGCCGACTCCGTGCGAACGTCGCGGCGCCCGCTCGGGGCCGCCGGGGCGGCCGCGTCGAGGCTGCGACGGGGGCGTGTCGGAGGCGGGCTCCGTCGCCCCGGCCACCGAGGAATGTATCACACGTCCTCGCGTGAGAACGCTGTGCACGAAGCGAACCGGAGCCGGTGCGGGCGGCCCGCGGCCGGGCCCCGCGGACGGACCGAACCGCGCCCCCACCCCGCCTCCGCGGCCGCGGCGGGCCGTGTTCCGAGCCTCGTGCGCGCCTCGGGGCGCGTGCTAGACTCGTCCCTCGCTGGAGCTGGCACCCGTAGCTCAGCCGGATAGAGCGTTCGCCTCCGGAGCGAAAGGTCGCAGGTTCGAATCCTGCCGGGTGCACCACCCTCGCCGACGCGCCGCCTCGCGGCGTGTCGGTTTTGCTTCCGCCCGGCTCCCTCCGTTTCGTTCGCTGGGCACCGTCCGTGGGCGACCCCCGCGCCCGGCGTGCGGCGCTAGAAGTAGCGCCCGGGCCGGAACACGCCCATCTCGAGGAGGCGCAGCGCCTCGGCCACGGGCGCGTCGTAGCCCCGCGCCAAGGCGGGGAGGTCGGCGCGGGCCAGGGCGTCAGGCACGATGCCGGCGGCGAACGAGGCGCCGTCGGCGGCGCGCATCTCGGCCACCGCGACCATCGTGGCGCTGCCGTCCGGGAGGTCGAAGCGCTGAACCACCTCGACGTTGCCGTCCGTGGGCACGCCCACGATCCGAGCGCGGCCACGCTGTTGCAGGATGGCCGCGGCGAGCTCGCCGGCGCTGCTCGAGCCCTCGTCCACGAGAACCACGAGGCCGCCCTCGAAGCGCGTCGCCGCGCCGAACGAGGCGCGGGTCACCTCGGTGCCGTCCGGTCGTCGCAGCACGACCGTGGCGACGTCGCCGATCCGCGCCCCCTCGGCGGTCCACAGCGCCGTGCCTCGCCCCACCGCCCGCGCCAGGGGCTCGGGGTCGGCTCCGTCGACGAATGCGAGGAGCAGCAGCCCCATCTCGGTGATCCGGCCGCCGGGATTGCCGCGCAGGTCGAGGATCAGGTTCTCGACTCCGTCGGCGGCGAGGCCGGCGACGAGGCGGTGGACCTGCGCGGCCACGTCCGGCGGGCCGAACGACGGCACCCAGACCAGCCCCGTACGCGGGGTCGGCGTCCGTCCGACCGGGCGCTGTTCGGCCGCCGCGTCGCGCGGCGCGGCCTCGAGCCGCAGCCTGCGGATCGCGCGGCCCCGGCGTACGCGCAGCTCCGCAGGGGCTTGGCGCGCGGCCGCGTCGAGCCGGTTCCGGGCCTCGGCGGGCTCGAGCGGGCGCAGGTCGCGCCCATCCACCGCCACGATCACGTCGCCCCGGCGGAGCCCGGCCCGTTCGGCCGGCGTGGCGGCGAACACGCGCTCCACGACGATCCCCGTGCCGGGGAGCGGCGTGGCGTCGACGCCGAAGGCGGGTACCGGCGCCGCTCCGACGCTCGGCGACGCGTCCCGCGAACGGCCGAGCCAGCGCGAATGATCGTCGTCGAGGTCCGCGATCATGCGCCGGAGCACGGCGTCGAAGGCGGGCCGCGACCGCGCGGCCAGGGCGCGCGAACGGTACGGCGCAGCCCAATCGCTCCAATCGCGCGCGGCGGGCTCCCAGTAGTGCGCGGCGAACACGTCGACGACGGCGTCGAAAGTCCGGCGCCGCAGCTCGGCGGTTCGCGCCTCGGCCCCGTCGCCCTGCGCGGCGGCTCCGGGGGGCGGCGCGGCGCCGTCCGAAGCCGACGATCCCGACGCCACGGCCGTGGCGAGCCCGCCCAGCAGCGCGCCGAGGAGCAGCGCCAGGAGCATTGCCACGAGCACCGCACGGGTCGCCCCCGACCTCCGCGACCGGTCGCGGGGGCCCACGCCCCGAGGCGCCCGGGCCCCCCGCGGCCGCGCGCACCGTCCGGCGCGGCTCACCAGCGCGGGAGCGGGCTCGCGGTCGGGCGGCGCCACGGGTTGGGAACCTCGATCCCCTCGCCCCCGAGCCAGCGCAGCGGCGCGCCCTCGACGCGCAGGCTGACCTCGTCGACGTACGACGGCTCGGTGAGCGTGAACAGCAGCTGGTAGAGGCGACCGGTCATCGAAGCCGAGCCGCCGCCCTGCGTGACCTCGACGGTGAGGTCGACCGTGAGCCGGCCGTCGTCGAACCACGCGTCGCGGACGCGCGTTCCCTCGGGCACGGCCGTGCGCAGGCCCGCCTCGGCCTCGCGCCCAGCGACGGGCGCCGCGAGCGCATCGACCGCGGCGCGCGCCCAGGCCGTCCGGTCGTCGGCCCCGAGCGTCCGGCCCACCTTCTCGAGCGTGAAGCTCGAGGCGTCGGCCCGGATCAGGTAGAGGCCCGTGTCGGGCAGGCGTTGCAGGGTGCGCATCGTGAGCACGCCGGAGAGCGCCAGCAGCAGCAGGAGCGCGAGCGCCACGACGCGCAGCACGACGGTGCGCACGAGCTCAGCCGCCGGGCCGCCGGAACGGGAGGTAGCGCGGGTGCCACATCGTCGCGTCGACGGCCGCGGCCACGGCGTCGTCGTCGTCCAGTTCGGCGTGGGCCACGCCGAGCCGCCCCGCCTCCTTCGCCACCGCGATCGCCACCTGCCGCGACACGCCGCGCAGCGCACCGATGCGGGGGTAGACCGCCCCGCGCGCGAGGCGGGCGTCGTCCGTGTACGCGGCGAGCGCTTCGGCGGCGGCGACGAGCAGGTCGTCGTCGATCCGCTCGGCGCCCGCGACCAGCGCGCCCAGACCGAGCCCCGGGAAGATGAAGGCGTTGTTCCCCTGCCCCACGTGGTAGCTGTGGCCCCCGTGGCTCACGTCCGGGAACGGGCTCCCGGTGGCGACGATCGCGCGGCCCTCGGTCCATGCGTAGATGTCCTCGGGCACGGCCTCGCTGTTCGCGGTGGGGTTCGACAGGGGGAACACGATCGGGTAGGGCGTGTTGGCGTCGACTGCGCGCACGATCGTCTCGTCGAAGGCGCCGCGCTGCCCCGAGAGGCCGATGAGCGCAGTGGCGTTGGCCTGACGAATCGTCTCGAGCAGGGACGGTGCCTCGCCGTCGAAGTTCCACCCTTCGAGGCGATCGGGCCGCTGCGCCACCTGCGCCTTGTAGCGATCCACGCCCGGGCGCCCGCCGACCACCAGGCCGCGCGAGTCGATGACGAGCACGCGGGCGCGCGCTTCGTCCTCGCCGAGGCCGCCGCGCTCGAGCGCGGCGCGAATCTGGTTCGCCACCCCCACGCCGCCCGCGCCCGCCCCGTGCACCACGAAGGTCTGCTCGCCCAGCGGTCGACGGCTCGCGCGTGCGGCCGCCATCAGCCCGGCGAGCACCACGCTTCCCGTGCCCTGGATGTCGTCGTTGAAGCTCGGCAGATCGCCGTGGTAGCGGTGCAGGTTGTCGAAGGCCTTCTGCTTGCTGAAATCCTCCCACTGCAGCAGCGCGCCGGGGAAGTGCCGCCGAAACGCCTCGACGAAGCGGTCGACGAAGGCGACGTAGTCGTCGCCGGTGAGCCGTTCGTGCCGGACGCCGAGATAGAGCGGGTCGTCGAGCAGCGACTGCCGGTTCGTCCCGACGTCGAGCTCGATCGGCACCGTCGTGCCCGGGTCGATGCCCGCGGCCGAGGTATAGAGCGAGAGCTTGCCGATGCAGATCGCCATGCCGCCGAAGCCCTGGTCGCCGATCCCGAGGATCCCCTCGGAGTCGGTCGCCACCGCCAGACGCACCTCGGGAACGGGGACGTTGGCGAAGAGCTCGTCGATGTGGTCGATGTTCTCGGTCGACACCACCAACCCGCGGGCGTAGCGGTAGATCACGCTGAAGCGCTCGACCGCCTCGGCGACGGTCGGCGTGTAGATGATCGGCATCATCTCCTCGAGGTGACGCTCGAGCAGGGCGTAGAACAGGACCTCGTTGCGGTCCTGGAGCACGCGCAGGAACACGTGCTTGTCGATGTCGGCGGCGAAGCCCGCGTAGTTCGCGTAGGCCCGGTCCAGCTGCTCGTCCATCGTCGACACGTGGGACGGGAACAGGCCCGTCAACCCCAGGCGACGGCGCTCGTCGCGCGTGAACGCGGTGGACTTGTTGAGCAGCGGAAGACGGCTCAGCATGAGGCCCGGAAGATCGGTCTCGATGTACGGCTCGCCGTTCTCGTCGATCTTGCGCTCGTACTGTTTCATCGGCCCTTCTCTACCACAGGCGCCCGCCCCTCCCCCCACGGCGGGCGCCCGCGGCGCGCCGGCGTCACTCCCCGGCGAGGCGCCGCGACTCGTCGAGGAAGAAGGCGACGTCGTCGTCGTCGGGATCGAGCTCGGCGGCCCGCGCGTAGGCGTCGGCGGCGTCGGCGTAGCGCGCCTGCGTGAAGGCCACGCGCCCCAGCCACGCCCAGGCCTCCGCGAAGTCCGGGTCGACCTCGACGGCCTTGCGGAAGGCCGCCTCGGCCGCGGCGAAGTCGGCGAGCTGGAACGCCTGGATGCCCTCGGCGTACGCCGCCCCGGCTTCGACCCCGTAGGCGAGCTGCTGCTCGGCCTGGCTCAGGAAGAAGCGGGCGCGCGCATCCTCGGGATCGAGCCGCAGCACGGCCGTCCACCCGACGATGGCATCGGCCGGTTCGCCGGCCTCCTGCGCGGTGCGCGCCGCCCACACCCAGGCCTCCTTGTAGGACGGGTTGGCCTCGGCGGCGCGCTCGAAGGCGGCGCGGGCGGCGTCCAGATCACCGCGCTCGTAGGCGGCCTGGCCATCGTAGAAGGCCAGCGCCGCCTCCACGCCCCAACGGATCTGGTCGCGGGCCACGCGCAGGAAGTAGCGGGCGCGGCCGTCGTCGGGATCGCGTTCGAGGACGTTCGACCAATGGCGCACGGCGCGCACAGGACGACCGAGCTCGAGCGCCGAGCGCGCGGCCCAGACGTGGGCCTCGAGGAACGCCGCATTGGCGGCGACGGCCGCCTCGAAGGCCTCGAGCGCCGCCTCGAGATCGCCCGCTTCGTAGCGCTCGATCCCGCGCTGGAAAGCGCTCGACGCGGCCTGGCCTACGGCGATCCGCTCGCGGGTGAGGTCGAGGTAGTAGGCGACGCCTTCGGCGTCGGGCCGCAGCGACGCGAGCCGCTCCCAGTACGGCAGCGCCTCCGCCGGGCGACCCTCTTCGAGATGGATGCGTCCCATCCAGCGCAGCGCTTCGGCCTCGTCGGGGATGCGCTCGAGGACGCCCGCGTAGTAGGCGAGCGCGGCCTCGGGATCGTCGGCCTCGTAGCGGGCGAAGCCGAGTTCGGTGCCCGCCTCGGCGAACATCGCGGCGTCGGACGGGAAGGCCGGATCGGCGGCCGCCGGCTCGAAGCCCCCGCCGATCGCGAACAGCTCCTGCCACGCCTCCCAGGCGCGGATGTACCAGCGAATCTCGCCGTAGAGCCGGGCCTGGAAGCGAAGCACCTCGGGGTCGCCGGGGCGTTCGCGTTCGGCCGCGAGCGCGAGGTCGACCGCCCGGCGCCACGCCGGCTGGTCGACGCTGGCGATGACGCCCGCCTCGCGCGCCGCCGCCGCCGCCGAGCGCGCCGCGGCGAGGGCGTCGTGGCCTCCGGGCTGGGCCACGGCCGAGCCGGCTCCGAGCGCCCCGACGAGGATCAGGGCGAGCGCGAGCGCCCAGCGGATTCCACGGCGGCCGCGGCTGCGGGACCGAAATGCGAGCGCGCGGCTGCGCGGGTGCGTGCCGAACGATGGGGGCGGCGAGCCCGCCGTCGAAGCGCGGGCGGTGCAGCGGAAACGGTGGAGCGGGAGCATGGGGTCGACCTCTTCCAGCGGGTGGACGCGGGGGCGCCGGAGCGCGGGACGATCAGCGCTGGCGGGCGACGAGCCAGGCAACGTCGTCGCCGCGGCGGATCACGTACAGGAGCGCGCGGCTGCCGTCGGGGCCGGCGAACTCGGTTCGCGTGTGCACTTCGTCCCCGACCGGAACCTCGCTCCGGGACGCCTCGAAGAAGCCGGCGACGGCGAATGCGTTGGTCAGCTGATGGATGTGGGCCGGCAGCAGCCGCGCGCCCAGCCCGCGGGCCGTATAGGCCTCCCACGACGTCCACGCGGCGGCGTCCGGCACGCGAGCGATCAGGCTCGGCGGCGCTTCGACCGCGCGCAGGGTCCCGCGCGGAAACTGCACGGACGGGTAGAGCTGCGACGCGATCGCGGTCGCCACGAGCGTGTCGGCGAGGAGCTGGGCGTGCACGACCGCGCCGAGACCGCCGCCAACCGCGAGCGCAAGCACCAGCACGAGGCGGTGCAGCCGGCGTCGCAGGGCGTCGACCGGCCCGGGGGTGGCAGGGGGCGGAAACGTCCGGAGGTTCATCACCCTCGAGAATAGCAACGGCAGATGAGCGCGGCCCGAGAGCCCGCCGCGTGCGCAGGAGCCGCGTCGTGCACGCGCTTGACCTGGGTCGGGAGCGGTGGCTATCGTCACGGGCGGCCCACCGGCCGCAGAACGGACCCTGACCCCCATGTTCGAGAGCCTCGGCGACCGACTCCAATCCGTGTTCGACGGCCTGCGCGGCCGCGGCAAGCTCAGCGAAGGCGACGTGAAGAGCGCCCTCCGCGAGGTGCGCGTCGCGCTGCTCGAGGCCGACGTGAACCTCGAGGTCGCCCGCGACTTCACCAAGGCGGTGCAGGCGAAGGCCATCGGCTCCGAGGTGCTGATGAGCCTGCAGCCCGACCAGCGGGTGATCAGCATCGTCCACGACGAGCTCGTCGACATCCTCGGGGGCAAGGCCGCCCGGCCCGAGCTGACCAGCGACACGAACGTGTGGCTGTTGATGGGCCTGCAGGGCGCCGGCAAGACGACCACCGCCGGCAAGCTCGCCTACAAGTACAAGGCCGAGGGGCGGCGCCCGCTGCTCGTGGCCGCCGACACGCAGCGCCCCGCCGCCCGCGAGCAGCTCAAGGTGCTCGGAAAGCAGGTCGGCGTGCCCGTGCTCGAGGTCGAGGACGGCGAGCCGCCGGCCCGCACCAAGGAGCGGCTCGACGCCTACCTGAAGAACGACTTCCGCGACCTCGTCATCGTCGACACGGCGGGGCGTCTGCAGATCGACGAAGGGC
The DNA here is from genome assembly GCA_965365745.1 of uncultured Trueperaceae bacterium. Lineage (GTDB taxonomy): Bacteria > Deinococcota > Deinococci > Deinococcales > Trueperaceae > CBDUCW01. The sequence goes on along the minus strand of CBDUCW010000075.1, from coordinate 2,161 downwards.
TGATGGATCAGCTCGCGGACCTCGCCGAACGGCTCGAGCCGAGCGAGCGCATCCTCGTCGTCGACGCCATGACCGGCCAGCAGACGCTGCCGGTGGCCAGCACCTTCGACGAGCGCGTCGGCGTGACCGGACTCGTGATGAGCAAGCTCGACGGCGACGCGCGTGGCGGGGCGGCGCTCTCGGCGAAACACGTCACCGGCAAGCCGATCTACTTCGCCGGCATGGGCGAGCGCATCGACGCGCTCGAGCCCTTCCACCCCGACCGCATCGCCGGCCGCATCCTCGGCATGGGCGACGTCATGACCCTGATCGAGAAGGCGAAGGGGCTCGAGGACGAGGGCGACGACGTCAGCCCCGCCAAGCTGTCCGAGTTCTCGCTGCAGGACATGCTCACCCAGATGCGGAAGATCAAGCAGATGGGCAGCTTCGGCGACATCCTGAAGATGATCCCCGGCGCCAGCCGGATGCTGCCGGCCGGCGCCGAGATCGACGAGCGCGAGATCGCCCGGGTCGAGGCGATCATCTCGGGCATGACCGAGGAGGAGCGCCTGCGGCCGCGGCTGCTCAACGCCTCGCGCCGGCGTCGCATCGCATCCGGCTCGGGCACCACGGTGCAGGACGTCAACCGCCTGATGAAGAACTACCAGCAGATGAAGAAGATGATGAAGCGCATGGGGAGCCGCGGCTTCGGGCGCGGAGGCGGCCTGTTCGGCTGAGGCCGCGCCGCATGCCGCCGTGCCGCGGCGGGCAACGCCGCCCTGCGCGGAATGCGTGTATCATCAGGAGTTTCGCCGCGGGGAGGTTCGCTCGTGCACGCAGCCGCGTGCCCCGTCGAGCCGCACTCCGCATTCGAGTCCACCCCACCCATTCGGTTCCGCGTTCGCGGCGACCCGCAGGAGGAAGCAAGGCATGGTCAAGATCCGTCTCACCCGCATCGGAAGCAAGCGCAACCCGCACTACCGCGTGGTCGTCGTGGACTCGCGCAAGAAGCGCAGCTCGGACTACATCGAGAGCCTGGGCTTCTACGATCCGCGCGACACCACCGACGAGTCGCTCAAGATCGACGCCGAGCGCGCGGCCTACTGGCTGTCGCAGGGCGCCCAGCCCACCGACACGGCCGTCCGCCTCCTCGAGCAGGTGGGCGTGGAGGTCGGCAAGGTCACCGTGAAGCGCGGGCAGGACTACCGCGAGCGCACGAGCTCCGAGGGCTGAGGCCCGACCGCCCCCCCGAAGCGCCCCGGAACAGGAGCCCTCGATGCCGCTCGAACTCGTGACCTTCATCGTCCGCAACCTCGTGGAAGAGCCGGACGCGTTGCAGGTCGACGCCGAGCGCGACGACCGCGGCGTGAAGATCGAGATCCGCTGCGCCGACGGCGACGCCGGGCGCGTCATCGGGCGCGGCGGGCGGATCATCAACGCGGTGCGGACCCTGGCGCGCGCTGCGGCCGAGGGGCGGCAGCGCGTCGAAGTCCAGCTGATCGACTGACCCGCCGCGGCATGCCGGAATCCGCCGGTTCCCGTGCGAGCGCCCCGTGGGCGCCCCCGGACGGATACGTGCAGATCGCCAGCCTCGGCAAGAGCTTCCAGCTCGAGGGCGAGCTCCGCATCTACCCCATCGGCGCGGCCGAAGCGGCCGCGCTGCCTGCGTTGCTCGAGGCCGGCGCGACGGTCGTCGTAGAGACCGCCGGGTCGCAGCGCATCGCGGCCCTGCGCGCGCACGGCAGCGACACCCTGATTCGGTTCGCCGGCGTGCGCCGGGTCGAAGCGGCGCAGGAGCTTCGCAACGCCCGGGTCTGGGCCGATCCCGCCGACCTGCCGGCGCCGCCCGCGGGCCGCGCCTACCTCGACGCGCTGCTCGGCGCCGATGTCGTCGCTGCCGCGGGTGCCGCCGAGGGCGCCGCCGACGCCGAAGCGCTGGGCACCGTCGTGGAGGTCTGGCCGGGCGCCCAGGATCTGCTGCACGTGCGCGTGGCCGGCGGCGGACGGCGCATGATCCCCTTGCAGGCACCGTACGTGCGCACGGAAGCCGCCTCCGACGGATCGGTGCGCGTCGTGCTCGACGACCCGCCGGCGGGGCTGCTCGACGGATGAAGTACACCGTCTACACGCTCTTCCCCGACCTCGTCGATGCGTGGGGGAACGAGGCGCTGCTCGGCCGGGC
>CBDUCW010000074.1:0-9448 GCA_965365745.1 uncultured Trueperaceae bacterium | reverse complement strand
GGTCCGCACCCCGCGGGCCGCTCCGCACGACCGCGCGCGCCCGCACACCGATCGGTGTGCGGGCGCGCGTCGTTGCATGCGGCCGTCGCAGGGGGTGCGTCGCCTCGAGGCCGCGCACCGGTCCGGGCGCCCCCCGGACCGGAGGATCAGTCGTCGGACTCCCGCTCCCCCGGATGCCGGAACAGCGGCACGACCTCCTGCTCGAGGAACTCCGCCGGCGTCATCGCGCCGCCCTCGCCGGCGAAGTCGAGCACCAGCGTCTCGGCGGTCTCTTCGAGCGCCTCGACCGCGTCGAGGTAGTCGCGCGTGTAGTGCGCCTTCCAGCTCTCGTACACGTCGGGCTCGACCGGTTCGTCGCCGAAGTACTCGGCCTCGAACTGCTCGCGCGGCAGCTCCGCGAGCTCGATGCAGGCCTCGACGTACTCCGCCCAGCCGGCGAGCATGTCGAGCAGCAGCGCGTCGAGCCCTTCGCGGGCGGGGGCGTCGGTTCCGTCGAATTCGGGCGCGGCGGGGTCGGAAGCTTCGGAATCGGGCATCGCCGGTCTCCTCCGGGGAGCGGGGGTCGGGTTCGCGTCGCGGGCGGCGCTAGCGCCGGCGCCCGCGCGCGAAGAACCAGAGCAGCAGGATCAGCAGCGTCACCTGGCCGCCCGCGGTCGCGGCGGGGCCGCCGGGCGGGTCGTTGAGCAGCAGGCGGGTGCCGACCACCACGATCAGCGCGGCGAGCAGGCTGAACAGGATCAGCCGCCAGGGGCCCTTGGGGCCGGGTCCGCGCGGCCTCATGCGGGGTCCGGGTGCACGGGAGCGCCCCTCCGCCTAGCCGCGGATCCGCTCGACGCGGATCAGGTTCGTGGTGCCGCGCATGCCGAAGGGCACGCCGGCGGTGATGACGAAGCGTCCGCCGGGCCGGGCGAGCTTGGTGGCGTGGATCGCCTTGGTCGCGACGGTGACCATCTCGTCGGTGGAGCTGATCTCGTCGCTGCGGTGCGCCTCGACGCCCCAGGCCACCGCGAGCTGCCGGAAGGCGCGGATGCTGGGCGTGATCGCCAGCACCGGGGCCGCCGGCCGGTTGCGCGACACGCGCAGGGCCGTCGAGCCGCTGGAGGTGAAGGTGACGATCAGGTCGGCGTGCAGCGTGTGCGCCATCTGCACCGCGCCCATCGACACGGCGTCGGCCGTGGTCTCGTCGGGCGCCGGCACGTGCGAGCGCATGTCGCTCTGGTAGCGCTCGTCGCTCTCGACGGTGCGCGCGATGCGGTCCATCATGCGCACCGCTTCGATGGGGTAGTCGCCGACCGCGGTCTCGGCCGAGAGCATCACGGCGTCGGTGCCGTCGTAGATCGCGTTCGCGACGTCCGAGGCCTCGGCGCGCGTCGGCGTGGGGTTGTGGATCATCGACTCGAGCATCTGCGTCGCCGTGATGACCGGCTTGCCGGCCTCCATGCACGACTGGATCAGCGACTTCTGGATCTGCGGGACCTTCTCGGGCGGCATCTCGACCCCGAGGTCGCCGCGCGCGACCATCACGCCGTCGACCTCCTTGAGGATCTCCTGGAAGCGCGTCACGGCGCTGGGCTTCTCGATCTTGGCCATCAGCTTGGCCTGCGAGCCCGAGCGCGCCATGTAGTGCCGCGCCAGCAGCAGGTCGTCGCGGCTGCGCACGAAGCTCATCGCCACCCAGTCGACGTCGAGTTCGGCGCCGAACTGCAGGTCCTGGACGTCCTTGTCGGTGAGCGCGGGGATCGACAGGTCGGCGCCGGGGATGTTGATCCCCTTGTTGTTCGAGAGCTTGCCGCCGAGCGTCACGGTCGTGTGGATCGTGCTGCCGTCGATCTCGGTCACCTCGAGCGCGAGGCGGCCGTCGTCGAGGAGCAGCGCGTCGCCGACGTCCACGTCGTTGCAGAGGTTCGCGTAGGTGACGCCGACGCGCTCCTGCGTGCCCGGGCTGTCGTCGTCGCAGGTCAGCGCGAAGGCGCTGCCCTCCCGGAGTTCGATCGCGTCGTCGGCGAAGGTGGCGATGCGGATCTTGGGACCCTGCAGATCCTGCAGGATGCCGATCGGGCGCCCCACCTCTTCGCTGATGGCGCGGATCTTCTCGACGTTGCCGCGGTGGGTGTCGCGGCTGCCGTGCGAGAAGTTCAGCCGGAACACGTTGACGCCGGCGTCCACCAACTTGGCGATCGTCTCGGGCGAGTTCGACGCCGGCCCGAGGGTGGCGACGATCTTGGTGCTGCGGACTTCCAGGCTCACAGCGGGAAGGCAGCGCGCCCGAGGAACCGGGCGGCGTCGCCGAGGTCGGCCTCGATCGCGAGGAGGCGGTTGTACTTCGCGATGCGATCGCTCCGCGAGGCCGAGCCGGTCTTGATCTGGCCGGCGTTGACGGCGACCGCGAGGTCGGCGATGAAGGCGTCCTCGGTCTCGCCGGAGCGGTGGCTGATCATCGCGCCGTAGCCGTTGCGCATCGCCAGGTCGATCGCGTCGAGCGACTCGCTGAGGGTGCCGATCTGATTGACCTTGACGAGGATGGCGTTCCCGACGCCCTCGTCGATGCCGCGTTGCAGCCGCTCGACGTTGGTGACGAACAGGTCGTCGCCGACGAGCTGCGTCTTGTCGCCGATGGCGGCGGTGAGCTTGGCCCAGTTGGCCCAGTCGTCCTCGGCCAGGCCATCTTCGATCGACACGATCGGGTAGCGGTCGACCCAGTCGGCCCAGTAGTCGATCATCGCGTCGGGCTCGAGCACCGCGCCTTCGGCCTCGAGGTGGTAGTTGCCGTCGCGGTAGAACTCGGTCGAGGCCGGGTCGAGGCCGATGGCGATCTGCTCGCCGGGCGTGTAGCCGGCCTTCTCGATCGCCTCGAGGATGACCTCGATCGCTTCCTGGTTGCTCTTGAGGTCCGGCGCGAAGCCGCCCTCGTCGCCGACGTTGGTGTTGTAGCCGCGGCCGGCGAGCACCTTCTTGAGGTTGTGGAAGGTCTCGGCCCCCGCGCGCAGCGCGTCGCGGAAGGTCGAGAAGCCGACCGGTGCGAGCATGAACTCCTGCATGTCGACGTTGTTGTCGGCGTGCTCGCCGCCGTTGATGATGTTCATCATCGGTACGGGCAGCGTGCGGGCACCGGCCCCACCGAGGTAGCGGTAGAGCGGGATGTCGAGCGTCGAGGCGACGGCGCGGGCCGCGGCCAGCGACACCGCGAGGATGGCGTTCGCGCCGAGCTCGCCCTTGTTGGGCGTGCCGTCGACCTCGAGCATGGTCCGGTCGAGGCCGAGCTGGTCGAAGGCGTCGAGCCCGACGATCGCCGGGGCGATGCGGCTGTTCACGTTGTCGACGGCCGTCAGAACGCCCTTGCCGAGGAAGCGGTCGCCGCCGTCGCGGAGTTCGACCGCTTCGTGGGCGCCGGTCGACGCGCCCGACGGGACGGCCGCGCTGGCCTCGATCCCGCTCGTCAGACGGACCGTGGCGCCCACGGTCGGGTTGCCTCGCGAGTCGAGCAACTCGAGCGCGCGCACCTGTTCGATTTGCGTCATGGATTCCTCCTGATTGGGGGGCGCGCGGCACGCATCGCCGCTCGTCCGCCCGCCCGGTTCCGTCCCACCTTATACCCCGCCCAGCGCCCTCGCCCCGACGCGTGTTCGCGTTGGGGACGGGGCCTTCTCCAACTGGACCGAGCGCCGCTCAGCCGGTGCGCAGCGGCACCACCATGGCGAGGTAGCTGGGGTCGTCGAGGTCGGTCATCACGCTCGGGCTGGTCGTGCCCGAGAACGCGATCCGCAGCTTGCCGGTCGCCGGTGCGAGCGCGTCGACCACGTACTTCGCGTTGTAGGCCAGCGCGATCTCGGGGTCGTCGCCCTCCTGCTCGACCTCGAGCGCTTCCTGAGCCCGCCCGTAGGAGCCCTCGGCGGTGATCTGCAGGGTTCCGTCCTTGATGAACATGTCGACGCGGTTGTTGGCCGTCTTGTCGGCCATCACGGCCACGCGGCTGACGGCGTCGGAGAGTTCCTCGGCGTCGAGCGTGATCGCCACCGGGAAGGTGCTGGGGATCACCCGCTGGTAGTCGGGGAACGACCCCTCCATCAGCTTGATGTTGAGCCGGATGTCGCCGGTGCCGACCGAAAGCTGCCCTTCGGACAGCTCGAGCTTGGCCTCTCCCCCGTCGAGGACGCGCGTCAGCTCGTCGACGCTGCGGGCCGGGATCACCACTTCGGCGTCGAGATCGCTGTCGTCGTCGAGGTTGTAGTAGGCCAGGCGGAAGCCGTCGGTGGCGACGGCGCGCGTGCGCTCGGCGGTCAGCTCGAGCTTCACGCCGCGAAAGATCGCCTGGTACTCGGCCGCGGCCGCGGCGTAGCGGACGTTCGCAAGCGCTCGTCCCAGCGGCTCGGCGTTGAGGCTGCCGGCGTAGGCCGGCGGAAACGTGAGCGAGGGGGCGCTCGACGGTTCGACGAGCTGCAGCTTCGTGGCGTAGGCGCCGCTGCCGACGTGCAGCTCCCCGTCGCCGAAGTCCAACTCGACCAATTCGCCGGGCAGGGCCCGGACCACCTGCGAGAACACGTGGGCCGGGAGCGCGAAGCTGCCGTCGCCCTGCACGTCGGCCGACAGCCGCGCTTCGATGTCGATGTCCATGTTGCTGCCGCTGAACACGAGCCCGTCGGGCGCGAGATCGATCTTCAAGAGGCTCAGTCCCGGGTTGCTGGACCGGCTCGGAATGATGCGTTCGACGTGGCCGAGCGTATCGGCGAGGTGCTTCTTGGCGACGTTGACCTTCATCCTCACTCCTGTCGTGGATATCTGCCCGCCAAGGATACCCACATTTGCGGTCCTGTCTCCATCCGCTCGGGTCGAGCGCTTGCGGTCGAGGGATCGGATCGCTGCACGACCCAGGCCCTCGGTCCGGGGGTGAGGAGGAAAGGGTTCAAACTCTCAAAAGAGTCACCCTCATCACCGTAGGGCCTGTGGAAACTGTGGAAAACCTCACAGAGGCCCGACCAGGACGCACTTCGCCGTGTGGACAAGTCTGTGGACAAGTCCCCCTGGACTGTGGATAACTCGAGGACTTGTCCACATCGATCCACAACCCCGTCGTGGACGGGGCTTGTCCACAACGCCATCCACACCTTGTCCACACGTTATCCACAGGCTTGTCCACAGGGGACGGCCCCTGGGGACAACCTCGCGGGAAGCCCGTGCGGGCGAGGGCTCCGGAGATTTCCGCCGAATTCCGGATTCAGCGCGTCAACGGCTCAGAGCGGGGGCCTGCAGCCGGTCGCTGCCGAGGCGATCGAGCAGCGCTTGCAGCAGGTCGGTGGTGGTCAGGATTCCGATGAGGCTGCCGCCGTCGACCACCGGCAGGCACGAGATCCGGTGCTCGAGCATGCGCGCGGCCGCGGCCTCGATCGACTCGTCGGGGCCCGCCGTGATGACCGGGGACCGCATGGCGTTCTCGGCGACGAGATTCGCGACCAGGTAGTTGAGCTCGCCGACCGAGACGGCGCGGTTGCCCGACGGGACCGCCTCGCGGACGTCGCGATCGGTCAGGATGCCCACCAGACGACCCCCGTCGAGAATCGGGAGGTGACGGATCTCGTCGGCGTGCATGCGCCACTCGGCCTCGATCAACGGCGTGTCGGGCCCTATGGTCGTGGGGTTGGCGATCATCCAATCCGAGACCTGTTCCACGGCGCACCTCCTGGCTCAACCGTAGACGGAGGGGCGCCACCGCGCGTCCACCGTTCTCCGACGGGGGCGTGCGGGGCCTGGGTTCGTGCGTTGCCCACGTGTTCGGGGGGCGGTGCGCACCGCGTGCGGGTCGCGCGCGGGCAGCGTGCGGGTCGCGTGCGCGCGCGTTCCGCGCGGGTCGTGCCCCACGGCTTCCGGGCCGCCGACGGGCACCGCCGGCGACGGGGGGTCGGAACCGTGCGGGGCGAGCTCCGCCGCCCGGCCCGCACGGGGTTCGCACCCGAGCGACCCCGGACGCAGGCCGGACTCAGACCAGGCTCAGACCAGCGCGGCCCGCACGTCGCGCACGCTCGCGGCGAAGTCGTCGTCGTCCTCGAGCTGGTCGGTGACCTTCTGCACCGCGTACATCACCGTCGAATGGTCGCGCCCCGAGAAGAACTGACCGATCTCGGGGTACGAGTGCGACGTCAGCTCACGGATCAGGTACATCGCGATCTGCCGCGGCACCACCAGTTCGTGGCGTCGCCCCTTGGAGCGCAGGTCGTCGGGTGCGACGTCGTAGCGCGTGGCGACGTGATCGAGGATGTCGGACATCGTCAGGTCGAGGTCGCTCGGCGTGAACACGTCCGACAGGGCCTTGGCGGCCGTCTGGCGGTTCAGGTCGGCGTTGTTCATGCTGGCGTAGACGATCACGCGCACCAGCGCGCCCTCGAGCTCGCGGATGTTCGTCGACACCTGCCGCGCGATGAAGTCGATGACCTCGCTGGGGATCTTCACCCCGCGGTACTCGGCGTTCATGCGCAGGATCGCGACGCGCGTCTCGAGCTCCGGGGCCTTGATGTCGGTGATCAAGCCCCACTCGAAGCGGCTCTTGAGCCGATTCTCGAGCGTGGGGATGTCCTTCGGCGGGCTGTCGGAGCTGACGATGATCTGCTTGCCCGACTCGTAGAGCGCATTGAAGGTGTGGAAGAACTCCTCCTGCGTGCGCTCCTTGCCCGCGATGAACTGGACGTCGTCCACCAGAAGCATGTCGACGTTGCGATACTTCTCCTTGAAGTCCTGCATGCGGTCCTCGCGGATGCCGTTGATCAGGTCGTTCGTGAAGGCCTCGGTGGTGACGTACTCGATGTGCAGGTCGGGGTAGCGCTCGGCGACGGAGTGACCGACGGCGTGCATCAGGTGCGTCTTGCCCAGCCCGGCCTCGCCGTAGAAGAACAGCGGGTTGTAGGCCCGGCCGGGCGCCTCGGCGACCGCCAGGGCCGCGGCGTGGGCCAGATTGTTGTTCGGCCCGACGACGAAATTGCTGAATACGTATTTCGGATTGAGCCGAACCGCGGTGGCGCCATTGCGCCCCGCCTTGCCGTTCCCGCCGGGCGCCGCCGAGGCGGGCGCGCTGCTGAACATGTCCTGCTGCTCGGCCGGCTGGGTGGTGACGACCTGGAAGCCCACCCGGGGCGATGCAGCGCCGAGATCGCGCAGGGCGCGCTCGAGCACGTCGGCGTAGTGACTCTTGAGCCAGTCGCGCGCGAAGGAGTGCGGGACCCCCAGCATGAAGGCGCCGTCCTCGACCCCGAGCGGCTGAACCTGCTTGAACCAGGTCCGGAACTCCACCTCGGGAATCTGGTCCTGGACATACTCGAGAATGTCGTCCCAGACGGCGATTTCCTGATTCTTCATCGGGGCAGGGCTTTCTTCCGTGGGCGGAGGTTCGGAGGTCGGGAGGGGGGTCGTGCGCGGGGCGCGGGGGCCCGGGGTGCTCGCGGCCGAGGCCGCGGGGGAGCGGGGCCGGGCCGGGGCCCGGTGCGCGGGCCTCCGCGCTCGTCGGGCCGGAACGGGTCCGGCAGGGCCCCGATCCGAGGCGGATTCGCAGGGCTTCGGGCGCAGTCGAGCGGCGTGTCGTGGCCGCCTCGAACCCGCCCGTTCGGCCGCACGCGACAGGACGCGCAGTCTACCAGAAGTCCCGTAGGGGGTCTCGCACGGAGGGCGCGCGCCCAACCGCGGAGTGCAGATTCATGCGCACATGAGTATAAATGTGCAAGCGCGCGGCGCGCAGGGAATCTGCACACGGAGCGGATCCGCGTGTGCTCTGCCGGGCCGCACGGAGCCCCAAAACTCGCTACCATCACGGCCGAACGGAGGCGGAGGATCTCGTGACGCAACGGCAACCCAACGGAACGCGAGCCGCGCCCGGCCCCAGCGGAGGACCGGCGCACGACTTCGACGTGGTGGTCGTGGGCGGGGGGCACGCAGGGATCGAAGCCGCGTCGGCGGCGGCGCGGCTCGGGGCGCGGGTGGCACTCGTGCTCCCGGATCCCGACAAGATCGGGGTCATGCCGTGCAATCCGGCCGTGGGCGGGCCCGGCAAGTCGCAGCTGGTGTACGAGGTGCAGGCGCTGGGTGGCGTGATGGGGCGCTTGGCCGACGAAACGGCGATCCATGCGCGCACCCTCAATGCCAGCAAGGGGCCGGCGGTGCAGTCGTTGCGCGTGCAGAACGAGCGCGACGGCTACGCGGCAGCGGCCCGGGCGTGGATCGAATCGGTGGACGGGATCGAGATCGTGCGCGGCGAGGTGGCGGAGATCGTGCAGCGCACCACGGCGGCGGGGACGACCGTCGGCGTGGCCGGCGTGCGGCTCACCGACGGCCGCGTGCTGTCGACGCCGGCGACGGTACTCTGCACCGGAACGTTTCTCGCGGGGGTCGTCTGGTACGGCAAACGGCAGCGCGAGGCCGGCCGCCAGGGGGAGCCTCCGGCACGCCACCTCTCCTCGAGCCTGCGCGCCAGCGGGCACCGGCTGCTCCGCTTCAAGACGGGGACGCCGCCACGGATTCGCTCCGACAGCGTGGACTTCTCGGTGTTGCAGGAAGTGCCGGCCGATTCGCCCCCGGGCACGTTCAGCGGCGTGCGTGGACCGCGAGCCGCCGAGAGCCCGACGTGGCTCACGCACACGACGCCGGAAACGCACGGCCTGATCCAGGCGAACCTCGAGCGGTCGGCCATGTACGGCGGCGAGATCGAGGGGCAGGGCCCGCGCTACTGCCCGTCCATCGAAGACAAGGTCGTCCGCTTCGCCGACAAGGACCGGCACCTGCTGTTCGTCGAGCCCGACGGCCTGCAGACCTCCGAGGTGTACCTCCAGGGCTTCAGCAGCTCGATGCCGCCGATCCTGCAGGACGACATGATTCGGACGCTGCCGGGCTTCGAGCGCGCCGAGATCCATCGGTACGCGTACGCGGTGGAGTACGACGCGATCGACCCGACCGAGCTCGACGTCACGCTGATGTCGAAGCGCGTGCCGGGGCTGTTCTCGGCCGGGCAGATCAACGGCACGTCCGGCTACGAGGAGGCCGCGGCCCAGGGGCTGATCGCGGGCGTGAACGCAGCGCGTTTTTCTGGAGAAATGCCGTTGGTGACGGTGCTTCGCCACCAGGGCTACATCGGAGTGTTGCTCGACGATCTGGTTCGCTGGGGGATCGACGAGCCGTACCGCATGATGACCTCGCGGAACGAATACCGATTGCTGCACCGGCAAGACAACGCGATGGAGCGCCTCTCCCCCACCGCGCACGCCTGGGGCATGATCGACGACGCGGGGCGGGATGCGGTGGCCGCGAGCGAGGCGCGGATCGAGCGGGAGGTCGCCCGACTCCACGAGGTGCGCGTGAACGGCGACACGGGCGCGAAGATGTTGCGCCGACCCGAGACGGACTACGCCGGCGTGATCGACGTCGTCGGGCCGCCCGAGGACGACCTCAGCGACGAGGAGCGGCGCAAAGTCGAGAT
>CBDUCW010000073.1:0-9450 GCA_965365745.1 uncultured Trueperaceae bacterium | reverse complement strand
GCCCGCCGCCATACCGTGGCCGAGAACATCGCGCTCGGCCTCAAGGGCGTGCCGATGTGGAACCCCGCACGGGCCGTGCGCCAGCAGGTGCGCGACCTGGGCGAACGCTACGGGCTGCCGGTGGATCCCGATGCCAAGGTGTGGCAGCTCTCGCCGGGCGAGCAGCAGCGGGTCGAGATCCTCGGCGCCCTGCTCCAGGGCGCCGAACTCCTGATCCTCGACGAGCCCACCAGCGTGCTCACGCCGCAGGAGGCCGACGCCCTGTTCGAGGTCGTGCGGCGGATGACGTCCGAAGGCAAGGGCGTCGTCTTCATCTCGCACAAGCTCGACGAGGTGATGCGGGTCGCCGACGGGATCACGGTGCTGCGCGGGGGCGTCGTCGCGGGCCGGACGCGCCGCGAGGACGCCGACGCGAACCGGCTCGCCGAAATGATGATGGGCCGGCGCGTGTCCACGCCGCGCGCCGAGCGTCGCGGCGGTGCCTCCGACGACGCGCGCGCGCAGCGCCTCGCCGTCCACGAGCTGCACGCCCGCGGATCGCGCGGTGCCGACGCCCTCCGGGGGTTGTCGTTCGAACTCTACGAGGGCGAAATTCTCGGCGCCGGCGTGGCGGGCAACGGGCAGGGCGAGCTGATCGACGTGCTCGCCGGATTGCACCAACCGTCGCGCGGCCGGGTCGTCCTCGACGGCAGCGACATCACGGCGCTCGGAGCGCGGGGGCTCCTGCAGGCCGGGGTGGCCCTGATTCCGGAGGATCGCAACCACATGGGCGTCGTTCCGGCGATGAGCGTGGCCGAGAACCTGGCGCTCCGCCACTACCGGAGCGACCGGTTCTCGCGCGGGCCGGTGCTCGACTGGTCGGCGGTCGAGCGCTTCGCCGAGGAGGCGATCGAGGCCTACGACATCGCGACCCCCGGCACGTCGACGCCGACGCGGCTGCTCTCGGGCGGCAACGTGCAGAAGCTCATCCTGGCGCGCGAACTCGAGGGCGAGCCCCGCTTGGTCGTGGCGTCGCACCCGACCTACGGCCTCGACGTCAGCGCCGCGGCCGCCACCCACCGCTCGCTGCTGGCGCAACGCGACCGCGGCGCGGGCGTGCTGCTGGTCTCCGAGGACCTCGACGAGCTGATCAAGCTGGCCGACCGCATCCTCGTGCTGTTCGAGGGGCGCTCGATGGGGGTCGTGGCCGGCGACGACGCCGACGCGCACCGGATCGGCCTGATGATGGCCGGCCGCGACCCCGACGCCGCTCCGAGCCCCCGGGGGATCGCATGACCCCGTGGCGCATCGAACGGCGCGCCGCGGCCTCGCCCGGGCTCGTGCTCGGCGTTTCGGTCGGCGCGGTCGTGCTGGCCTTGGTCGCCACCGGATTCATCTTCCTGGCCTACGGCGTCGACCCCTTCGCGGCCTACGCGACGATCGTCCGCCGCACGCTGCTCGAGCCCCGCGGCCTGTCCGAAACCATCCGCAAGTCGATCCCGCTGATCCTCGCCGGGGTGGGTCTGGTGCTGGCCTTCCGCGCCAAGTTCTGGAACATCGGCGCCGAAGGGCAGATCCTGGCGGGCGCGACCGCCGCCTCCGGCGTGGCGCTGTTCGCGCCGGTCCCCGGGCCGCTGCTGATCCCGGCGATGTTCCTCGCCGGCTTCGTGGCCGGCGCGCTGTGGGGGCTCGGCCCCGCGCTGCTCAAGGTGCGCCTCGGCGTCAACGAGATCATCACCACGCTGATGATGAACTACATCGCGCTCTACATCGTGCGCTGGCTGATCAACGGGCCGTGGAAGGGCGAGAGCGCCACCGGCTTCTCGTACAGCAACCGCTTCGACGAGGCGGCGTGGCTCCCCACCGTGGGCGCCACCCGGCTGCACTGGCCGACGCTCGTGCTCGGCGTGGGCCTGGCCGTCTTCGTCGCCTTCCTGTTGGCCCGCACCGTCCGCGGCTTCGAGATCCGCATGCTCGGCCTCAGCCCGCAGGCCGCGAGCTACGCCGGCGTGAACGCCATCACCACGACCCTGCTGCTCGTCGCGCTGTCGGCCGGCGCCGCCGGGCTCGCGGGCGTCGGCGAAGTCGCGGGCATCCACCGGCGCCTGATCGAACCCAACAGCATCTCGCTCGGCTACGGCTACACCGCGATCATCGTCGCCCTGCTCGCCCGCGGGAATCCGCTCGCCTCGATCCTCACGGCGCTGTTCCTGGGATGGGTGTTCGCCGCCGGCGACGTCATGCGCGTCGGGCTCCGGCTGCCGGTGCAGATCACCGGCGTGATCAACGGCATGGTCCTGCTGCTGGTGATCTGCAGCGAGCCGCTGCTGCGCTACCGGCTCGTGCGGCGACGCCCGGCGGCGCCGCGACCCGACGAGGCGCCGGGGACGGGGGAGGCCGCCTGATGGACCTCGAGATCTTCACCACCACCACGGCGCGCGCGCTTGCCTTCGCCACGCCCTTGATCTGGGCGGCCATCGGCGAGATCTTCGCCGAGCGCGCCGGGGTCGTGAACCTGGGCGTCGAAGGGATGATGATCCTCGGCGCGGTCTACGGCTTCATCGTCGCCCAGACCGCCGGCGATCCGCTGCTGGGCCTGCTGGTCGCGACGGCCGTCGGCGCGGCCGCTGGCCTCGCCCACGCCTTCATCTCGGTCACGCTGCGCGCGAACCAGTACGTGTCGGGGCTGGCGATCACGATCTTCGGTCTGGGGCTGTCCGGCCTGGTGGGCCGGAGCTACGTGGGGCGCCCGCTGCGCACCCCGTTCGAGCGCATCACCGTCCCCGGGCTCGCCGACATCCCCGTGATCGGTCCGGCGCTGTTCACCGACCAGTACCTGCTCACCTACGGCGTGCTCGCCGCCGCACCGCTGCTGTGGCTCGTGCTGCACCGCACCCGCCTCGGCCTGACGCTGCGCACCGTGGGCGAAGCGCCCGCCGCGGCCGACGCGGCCGGCGTGAACGTGCTCGCCGTGCGCTACGGTGCGGTCGTCTTCGGCGGCGCCCTGGCCGGTGTCGGCGGCGCCTACCTGTCGCTGGCCTACCGCCCTTCGTGGGGCGAGAACATGACGAACGGCCTCGGCTGGATCGCGCTCGCGCTGGCCATCTTCGCGCTGTGGGATCCGCTCCGCGCGGTCGGCGCGGGCTTCGTCTTCGGCGCCTTCTTCACGCTCGGCTTCCGGCTCCAGAACGTCCTGCCGGTCGAGTTCCTGACCCTGCTCCCCTACCTCGTGACGATCCTGGCGTTGACGCTGGTCGCGGTCGGCCGCGGCCGCCGTGCCTTCGGCGCCCCGGAGTCGCTCGGGCTCCCCTACTGGCGCGGCGAACGGTGACCCCGTCCGTGCGCCCCCTTCCGCGGCACTCCGCCGACCGGTCCGGTCGGCTCGTGCGATCCGCCCGTCCACCCACCGCTCCGTCCGCAGCCACCGGTTCCGCCCATCCACCCTCGCGCACCGCGCGGTCCGCCGCGCCCCCGAACCGTCTCCCCGAACCGTCCCACGGGCACGGAGTCCCATGCCCGCGGACACGTCCGAACCCCCCGCCCCAGATCCTCCCGGAGGTCTGATTCATGCGACGATTCGCACTCCTGATCGCGCTCGCGCTCTTCACCGTGCTCGGCAGCGCCCACGCCGACCACACGACGATCCGCGCGGCCTTCATCTACGTCGGCCCCATCGGCGACGCCGGCTGGTCGTACTCCCACGACATCGGTCGCGAGCGCCTGGTCGAGGCGCTGCCCTACGTCGAAACCACCTACGTCGAGTCGGTGCCCGAAGCCGAGGTCGAGCCCTTCATCGACCAGCTCGTGGCCGACGGCTACAACGTCATCTTCGCCACCAGCTTCGGCTACGGCGACGGCGTCCTGGCCGCCGCCGAGCGCTACCCCGACGTGATCTTCGGCCACGCGACCGGCATCGAGCGCGCCCCGAACGTGTTGACGTACATCGGCGACTTCTACCAGGTCTACTACGTCAACGGCCTGATCGCCGGAGCGCTCACCGAATCCAACGACATCGGCTACATCGCGGCCTTCCCGATCCCCGAGGTCAAGCGCCACATCAACGCCTTCGCGCTCGGCGCCCGCGAGGTCAACCCCGACGCCGAGGTCCACGTGCGCTGGCTCTACAGCTGGTTCGACCCGGCCGGGGCCCAGGAGGCCACCGAAGCCCTGATCGCCGAGGGGTCGGACGTCTTCGCCTTCACCGAGGACACGCCGACGGTCATCCAGACGGCGGCCGAGAGCGGCTATCCGAGCTACTCGCACTACGCCTCGATGCTCGAGTTCAGCCCCGACACGGTCGTCTCGGGCCAGATCGTCAAGTGGGAGACGATCTACATCGACGTGCTGCAGAAGATCCACGACGGCGTGTACACGACGGAGAACCTCGAGGACGTCGACTACTTCTCGCTGCTCGACGACGACGCGGTCGAGGTCGGCGCCGAACGCGGCATGCCGATCAACCCGGTCTTCGAGGAGGACCTGCGCGCCGTGACGGTCACCGACCCCGTGCTCGGCGAGATCAGCGTCTACGACCTCGTGCTCGAGCGCATCGAGCAGATGACCGAGAGCGGCCGCGAGGTCTTCGACCCGTTCATGGGCCCCATCGAGGACCGCAACGGCAACCAAGTCGTCGAAGAGGGCACGATGCCCACGATCGGCGAGCTGCTCGGCATGCAGTGGGCGGCGCCCAACGTCGTCGGCCCGTGGGACGGCGAACCTTGAGCCGGCGCTGCCTCCGGTAGCCCCGCCCGCGACCGCCCGACGAACCGCGGCCTCCGAATTCGGAGGCCGCGGTCTTCCGTGGGGCGTCGCGCGTGCGTCGCGCCCTAGGCGTCGACCTCCATCGCGCCGGTCATGATCGCGACGACGTCGCTCATCGTGTAGTCGTTCGGGTCGACCACGGCCACGCGCCGTCCGGTGCGGTGGATGTGGATGCGGTCGGCGATCTCGAAGACGTGCGGCATGTTGTGGCTGATCAGGATCACCGGAAGGCCGCGGTCGCGGACCTTGCGGATCAGGTCGAGCACCATGCCCGACTCCTTGACCCCGAGCGCGGCGGTCGGCTCGTCCATGATCACGACGTTGCTGGCGAAGGCCGCGGCCCGCGCGACGGCGACGCCCTGGCGCTGGCCGCCCGACAGGGTTTCGACGGCCTGCTGCATCGACTGGATGCGGAACTTCAGGTCGCTCATGTAGTCGGTCGCTTCGTCGAGCATCCGCTTCTTGTCGAGCATCCGGAACACCGTGCCGAGCCAGTCCTCGCGTCGGATCTCGCGGCCCAGGAACAGGTTGTCGACGATGTTGAGCGCGGGGGCGACGGCCAGCGTCTGGTAGACGGTCTCGATGCCGTGGCGGCGGGCGTCGATCGGGTTGCGGAAGGAGATCAGCTCGCCGTTGAGGAAGATCTGCCCCTCGTCGGGAACGAGCGCGCCCGACAGCGCCTTGATGAGCGTCGACTTGCCGGCGCCGTTGTCGCCGATGACCGCGAGGATCTCGTTCTCGTGGAGTTCGAAGTCGGCGCCGTCCAACGCCACGACGCTCCCGTAGCGCTTGACGAGTCCGCGCGCCGACAGGACCGGCGTCGCGTTCGGGTCGATCTCCAGCGTCTCGTGTTTGGGCGCCCTGTAGTGCTCGCTGCGCTCGGCGCCGCCGGATGCGGAGCTCGCCATCTACGACCCCCTCCGCGAGAGCTGGTCGACCGAGACCGCGAGGATGACCAGGATGCCGGTGATCAGCACCTGGTAGATCGAAGCGACCCCCATGAGCTGCAGTCCGTTGCGGAACACGCCGACGATGAGCGCGCCGAGCAGCGTTCCCATGATCAGGCCGCGGCCCCCGAACAGGCTGGTGCCGCCGAGCACCACCGCGGTGATGCTCTCGAGGTTGGCGTTCTGCCCCGCCTGCGGATCGCCGACGCCGGTGCGGGCGACCAGGAACAGCGCGGCGATGCCGTAGATCACGCCCGCGAAGGTGTACACGAAGAGCAGCAGCCGCTTGGTGGGGATGCCGGTCAGCCGCGCGGCTTCGGGTTCGTCGCCGATGGCATAGATGTGGCGACCGATCGGGGTGTTTTCGAGCACATACCAAACGATGAGATACAGGCCGATCATCGCGATCGATCCGTAGGTCACGGCGGTGGGACCGATGTTGAAGGTCTGGCCGAAGAACCGCTGCGACGGCGGAAGTCCCACGACCGAGGTCACCGAGTAGATCCTCGTCAGCGCGAAGGCGATGTTCAGCGTGCCGAGCGTGACGATGAAGGGGGGCAGGTTGAGCTGCGTCACGAGCAGGCCGTTGAGCAGCCCGAATCCAGCCGTGACGCCGATCCCGATCAGGATCGCGAGCAGCGGCGGGACCCCGCTGTTGACGGCCAGACCGGTCATCAGCATCGATCCGAGCGCCATCACGAGGCCGTTCGAGAGGTCGATGCCCCGGGTCAGGATGATGAGCGTCTGGCCGATGGCGAGCGTCCCCACGACGACGACCTGCTGCACGATGAGCGAGAGGTTGCGCCCGGTGAGGAAGCGATCGGTCTGGATCGCGAAGAACACGCAGGCGGCGATCAGGGCGAGGAGCGGACCGACGCCGGGGGCGGTCAGGAAGGCGATCACGCGCCGGCGAAGCGACGGCGCTGCGGGTGCGGCCGTTGTACGGGCCATGGGGCTCCTTCCGAGGGGGGCGGGTCGAGCGGCGGGGCGACGCGCGGGCGCCGCACGGGGAGAGCGCGCGCCGGAGAGCCGGCGCGCGCTCGGAACGAGGGGTCAGACCTCGTCGTTCGTCGGGATCAGCCCCAGCAGTTCGCGAGGCCGAACACGGTGTCTTCGCTCTCGACGCCGTCGACCGGATCGTCGGTGATGAGCGTGACGCCGGTGTCGACGTAGCCGCTCGGGGCGTTGCCGGTGGCCACGTACTCGGCCACGGCCTCGACACCGAGCTCGGCCATGCGCAGCGGGTACTGCTGCGAGGTCGCGCCGATGCGTCCGTCCGCGACGCCCTCGACGCCCGTGCATCCGCCGTCGACCGAGACGATCAGCACGTCGTCGGCGAGGCCGGCGGCCTCGAGCGCCGTGTAGGCGCCGAACGCCGCGGGCTCGTTGATCGTGTAGACCACGTTGATGTCGGGGTTCGCCACGAGGCAGTTCTCCATGGCGGTCTGGCCGCGCGCCTGATCGCCGCGCGTGTCCTGGCTGCAGACGACGGCGTCGACGGTGCCGCCGAGCATGTTGGCTTCGCTGGAGTCCGTGTCGACGAGCCCGAAGCCGTCGAGGAAGCCGTTGTGGCGCAGGGTTCCGACCGTGATGCCCGGCGCGAGGTCGAGCGTCGCGATGACCGGCTCCGCGTCGCCGAGCGCCGCGCGGGCGTAGGCGCCGATCAGCTGGCCGGCCACGAAGTTGTCGGTCGCGAAGAGGGCGTTGACGGCCGACTGCGGATCGGTGGGCGTGTCGAGCGCGATGACGATGACGCCCTGGGCGCGGGCCCGCTCGATCGCCGGAACGATGGCGCGCGTGTCGCTCGGGGTGATCAGGATCCCCTGGGCGCCGGCGACGACCATGTTCTCGATGGCCGTGACCTGCGCTTCGTTGTCGCCGTCGAAGCTTCCGGCGGCCGTCAGGAGCGTGGCCCCGATCTCGTCGGCCTTCGCCTGGGCGCCTTCGCGCATCTTGACGAAGAAGGGGTTGGTCTCGGTCTTCGTGATCAGGCCGACGATGACCTCTTGGGCGCTGGCGACGCCCGAAACGAGCAGCAGCGTAGCGAGGAGCGCTGCAAGGGTACGGCGAAACTGATTCATGGACATCCTCTCTGGACCCGTCGATGCGCGGGTCGCAGGTCGAGCGCACACGGCACACCCGTGGCGGCGGCGCATGCCGGCAATGCATGCGCGGACCTTGGGCCGGAACGGCGACGTACGCCCGTCACCGGATCGCCCGCTGCGCACGACGAGGAGCAAGACGCAGGCGCCCAAGGGGAGCACACTGAATTTCGGTGCCGGATAAAGTTACCACGCAGCGCATTCTTGTACAACTCCGCGCGAACTCGCTCGCGACCGGGGCCGTCGAGGCGTGGCCCGGAAGGTTCCGCGGTGGCCCCGCGCGGGACCTCGAACGCGGCAGGGCCGCGTTCGCTTCCGCGGGGTAGGGGTCGGTCGCTGCGAGCCCGAAGCGAGCACCGAGGCGCCCTTGCGACCGGGCGCGATCGCCGATCGCGCGTGGTACGCGTGAGGGCATGGAACCGGCCCCCTTCTGGGAGCGCGACGACATCGCTCGCAAGTTCGCCGAGCGCCTGCCCGACCACCGGCTCCAACGCCTGATCTCCGTGTGGAACGGGGCGCTGCCGCGGGTTCTCGACGTCGGCTGCGCCGGCGGACGAAACACCGCATGGCTCGCGCGGAAGGGCGTCGACGTGCACGCCGTCGACGCCTCGGCCACCATGGTGCGCACCACCCGGGCCGCGCTGGCCGAGGTCGTGGGGGTCGCCGAGGCCGAACGGCGGGTCCGGAAGGGGCGGATGGAGGATCTCGGCGACTTCGAGGACGCCAGCTTCGACATGGTGCTCGGTCTGGGGGTCTACCAGAACGCGCCGGACGCCGACGCGTGGAACGCCGCGCTGGCCGAGACCGCCCGCGTGCTCCGCCCCGGCGGGCTGTGCCTGGTGGCGAACTTCGGGCCCTCCTCGCGGCCGCGGGGCGAGCCGCTGGAGCGCGTGCCGGGCAGCAACGTCTACACTGGATTCGGACCGGAGCCCGAGCGGCGTCTGACGCTGCTCGAGCCCGACGCGCTCGACGCGGCCTTCGCCGCGCACGGCTTCGAGCCGGCCGAACCGACGGTCTCCGTGTGGACCGCGTCCGAGCCGGGAGGCCGCACCACCGTCAACGCGCTCTACCGCAAGGAGCCCACGTCGTGACCGAAGCCGCGCCCGAGATCCAGGCCCTGCTGATCGCCGCGCTGATCGGCCTGCTGGTCGGTCTCGAGCGCGAGCGAAAGCGCGAACTCACCGGGACCATCTTCGCGGGCATCCGCACGTTCCCGCTGCTCGCCCTCTTCGGCGCCCTCGTCGGCCTGCTCACCGAAGCCCATGGCGCCTTGATCTTCCTCGGCGGGACGATCGCCATCGCCGTCCTGGTCGGCCTGTCGTACTGGCGCATCTCGCAGGGGCCCAAGTTGGGCGGAACCACCGAGGCGGCGGTCCTCGTCGTCTACGGCCTCGGGGTCCTCACGGGGCAGGGACACTTCATCGCCGGCCTCGCCGGAGCGGTCGCCGTGACCGCGCTGCTCTCGCTCCGCGAAGAGCTGCACGACTTCGCCTTCGGCCTGAGCCGGGCCGATCTGTTCGCCGTGGTGCAGTTCGCGGCGATCACGCTGATCGTGCTTCCGCTCCTGCCCGACACGCCGCTCGGGCCGTGGGGCGTGTGGAACCCGCGCGAGCTGTGGCTCTTGGTCGTGTTGATTTCGGGCACCTCGTTCCTCGGATACG
>CBDUCW010000072.1:0-9466 GCA_965365745.1 uncultured Trueperaceae bacterium | reverse complement strand
CCTGAATGCCGTTCTCCGGCCGCAGAACGAGGGTGTAGCGCCGGTCGAAGGGGCGGTCGGCGAGCAGCGCCTCCCCTTGGGCGCGCTCCGTCGCCATCACCCGCGCGACGAGATCGTCGGGTGCCTCGTAGGCACCGCGGTCGAGCCACGCTCCGCCGAGCGACATCAGGCGTCCGAACGGCGTCTCGGCCCGAAGCGTCAGGCCGGTCGCCACCTTGCGCTGGGCACGCCGCCACTCGTCGTCGTTCACGCCCCCGTCCTGCGCCTCGGCCAGCACCGCCGCGAGCACGCCGAGGATCTCGTCGGTCCGGGCTTCGTCGCCCGAGACGTAGCCCACGAAGGTCCCGAGTCCGTCGCCCGCGTCGTGGTGGATCGACGCGCTGTCGGCGATGCCGGGGTCGATCAGCGCCCAGTGGAGTCGGCTGCCGTCGCCGCCGCCGATCACCTGCGCCAGCAGCGCCGCTGCGATGCGATCGTCGTCCTGCACGGCGATCCCCGGCGCGAGCACGGCGGCGTGCATGCGTCGGAGCGCCGGATCGCGGACGTCGCTGCGGCCCTGCGCAGGGGCGAAGCGGGGGTGCTCGCGACCGGCCCGCGACGGCGACCAGGCGGCGGTCGCCCGTCGCGCCTGCGCGACGACCGCGTCCCAGTCGTAGTTGCCGGCCACCGCGAGCACGAGGTTGTCGGGCGCGTAGCGCTGCTCGAAGTAGGCGAGCATCTGATCGCGCGCGAGCGCACCGATCGAATCGTCGCTGCCCAGCACGCTGTTGCCGGATGGGTGGCCGGCGAAGAACCGTTCGTTGGCCTTCTCGAAGGCCTGCATCGCGGGCCGGTCGCGGTACATGGCGATCTCTTCGAGGATCACCTTCTTCTCGACGTCGAAGTCCTCCTGCCGCAGCGCCGGGCGCATCATGTCGCTCAGCAGGTCGAGCAGACGCTCGCGATCGTCGGGGAGCACGGCGCCGTAGTAGACGGTGCGATCCTCGCTCGTGTAGGCGTTGTAGCGCGCTCCGAGTTCGTCGAACTCGCGGTTGATGTCCTCGGCCGTGCGGCGGTCCGTCCCCTTGAACATCATGTGCTCGAGGAAGTGCGACACGCCGGCGACCTCGGGGGACTCGTCGCGTGCCCCGGTCTTGACGAAGTACCCCGCGGCGAAGGTCTGCGCGGCCGGGTTGCGCTCGCCGACGACCACGAGGCCGTTGTCGAGCGTGGCGGTTTCGAAGTGCAGCGCCTGCACGGCCTCAGCCCTCCGTGCGCGCGGCGCTCGCGTCGGCGGGCGGGACGGTGGGAGCAGGGGCCGGGGTGGCGTCCGGATTCGAGCCGGAGCCACCGCCCGTCCCGGTCGCGGCAACATCGGCGGTCGAAACCGGGCCGAGCGTGACGATCCGCGGGCGCACCCGCGGCACGCGGGAGAGGTAGCCGTTGACCTCCTCGAGCGAGGTCGCCTCGATCGCCGCACGCACCGCTGCGAGCGGGCGCACGTCGCCGCGCAGGAACAGGTCGCGGGCCAGTGCGGCGGCGCGCGCGCCGCTCGACTCGCCCTGCATCACGAGGTCGGAGACGATCCCCTTGCGGGCCCGCTCGAGCTCGTCGGCCTCGACCCCCTCGCGCAGCCGGTCGATCTCGGCCACCATCACCTCGAGCGTCTCCCCCGCACGCTCCGGGGTCGTCCCGGCGTAGCCCAGCGTGTAGCCGAACCGGTGCAGCGTCCGGACCGACGCGGCGACCGTGTAGACGAGCCCGCGCTTCTCGCGCACCTCGGCGAACAGGCGCGAGCCCATCCCGCCCGACAGCACCTCCATCGCCAGCGTCTGCGCGTACCAGTCGGGGTCGTCGGCGGCGAGGCTCTCGTAGGCGAGGCCGATCTGCACCTGGTTCGAGGGCGCTTCGATGTGTTCCCGGAAGGGCTCGCGCACCGCCGCGTCGGGGATCGGCACGCTCGCGCCGCCCCATCCGCCGAAGGCGGCCTCGACGGCGTCGCGCACTGCGTCCCACTCGAGCCCGCCGGCGACCGCGACGATCGTGCCCTCGGCCCCGAGGCGCCGAGCCGCGTCGCGCCGGAGCCCGTCGGCGTCGAGCGCCGCCAGCCCGTCGGTCGAACCGTAGACGCTGCGCCGGTGGCCGGACGTGAAGAAGCGCCCGCGCAGCGCTTCGAACAGCCGCTGGCTCGGATGGTCGTCGAGCGAGGCGAGTTCCTCGCGGGCCAGCGCGCGGGCGGGCTCGAACTGGGCGTCGGACAGCTCCGGCTCGATCAGCGACGAGGCGAGGAGCGCGAGCGCTTCGGGGAACACGTCGGCCAGCGCCGAGGCACGCAGCGTCGACATCTCGCGCCCCGACGAGAACCCGCGGCGAACTCCGAGATCGTCGAGCGCGTCCGTGTAGTCGCGCGACGATCGTCCCGCCGAACCCCGCTGCGTCCACTCGAGCAGTACGGAGGCCGCACCGTCGTGGCCGTCGGGATCGGTGGACGAGCCGAGCGGAACGAGGATCGTGGTGCTGACCGTGGTGAGCCACGGCATCGGCTCGAACACGAGCTCGATCCCGTTGGAGAGCGTCGCGCGCCACTCCGGCGGAACGTCGACCGACACGGCGTCGGGGCTACGAGTCGTCATGGCGGCGAGTCTAGCAACGGCGCCCGCGCCCGCCGGGCGGATGGGCGACGCGCCGGGCCGCGGCTCCAGTCGCCGCCGCGCCGCCTCAGGCCGGACGCACCGAGACGTCGGTCACGACGGCCCGCGGCGGGAGCGACAGGGCAGCGACGATCTGCGCGGCGACGTCCTCGGGCCGGGCGTAGTCCTCCTCGCGGTACTCGGCGTCCTCCATCGCCCGCACGGCGCGCTGCATGGGGGTCGCCACGCGGCCCGGGTAGACGCTGACGACCCGGATCCCCGCCCCTTCGAGATCGCCGCGGAGGCCGTCGGCGATCGCCCGCAGGGCGTGCTTGGTCGCGGCGTACTGCGACCAGCCCGCGCGCGCCCGCAGTCCGGCCCCCGAGTTGACGAACACGACCTGGGCCCCCGGCCCGAACGCGGGCAGAAGGTGCTGGGTCAACAGGTAGGGAGCCCGGACGTTGACCGCCCACTGGCGATCGAAGTCGGCGATCTCGGCGTCCGCGAACGGAGCGAGCGTCGCCACCCCGGCGCTGTGGACGACGCCGGCGAGGGGGCGCGGCACGGCAGCGGCGAACGCCGCGACGGCGGCGTCGTCGGTCAGCTCGACGGCGTGCACCGAGGCCGCGGCTCCCGTCGCCCGCACGCGGTCGGCCACGGCGCCGAGTCGATCGGGATCGCGCCCCTGGAGGAGGAGCTCGACGTCGCTGCCGGCGCGCTCGGCGAGGGCCACGGCGGTAGCGAAGCCGATGCCGCTCGACGCCCCGGTGACCAGGATCCGTCCCGACGGGGCGCTCACGGCCGGCCTTCGGAGTCGGCGATGTCGACCGACGCGGCAGCGTCGACGGCGCCCGCCCGGACCAGCGCGGAGACGGCGCGCTCGAGATCGCCGCTGGCGGCCACGCTGGTTCCCACCAGGACCGCGTCGGCGACGCCGTGGAGCGCGCGCACCTCGTCGGCGGTGCGGTAGCCGGACTCGGCGACGCCGAGCCCCGTGAAGCCCGCGCCGCGGGCCGCCTCGAGCAGGGCGGGCGCCGTCGCGAGGTCGATGTCGAGCGTACGGAGGTCGCGGTTGTTCACCCCCACGATCGTCGCGCCCGCCGCCAGCGCCACGTCGAGCTCGGCCGCGTCGTGGACTTCGACAAGGGCATCGAGCCCGAGGGCCTTCGCGTAGCGCAGGTAGGCCCCGGTGCGTTCTCCGAGCACGGCGACGATCAGCAGCGCGGCGCCGGCACCGTGGACGCGGGCCTCGCGCAGCTGCTGCGGGTGGACGACGAAGTCCTTGCGGAGCGTGGGCAGCGCCACGGCCGCTGCGACCTCGCGCAGCTGGCCGAGGTCGCCGCCGAAGTGCGTGGGCTCGGTGAGTACGCT
The DNA here is from genome assembly GCA_965365745.1 of uncultured Trueperaceae bacterium. Classification (GTDB taxonomy): domain Bacteria; phylum Deinococcota; class Deinococci; order Deinococcales; family Trueperaceae; genus CBDUCW01. Next base: position 5,486 of record CBDUCW010000072.1, on the reverse strand, counting down.
GATGGCGGCAGCGCCGGCGGCCGCGTAGGCCCGTGCCGCACCGACGGATCCGAGCTCGTGGATGGGGCCGCGGATGGCGCCCTGGGACGGGCTGCTCCGCTTGATCTCGGCGATGACGCCGACCCCGGGCGCGCGGAGCGCAGCGGCAAGGCTCCCGGGCGTCGGCGCGAACGCCGGGGCCGCGGCATCGACCGGACCGGCGGGTTCCACGGCCTCGGCAGCGTACGCGGCCACCCGTTCCCGGGTGATGCGCCCGAGCACGCCCGGCACGCGCGCGGCCTCGGCAGGCGGCAGCGGAGCGGGAACGTCGAGCGCCCGACCCGCCGGCGGAGCGTCTTCAGTAGGTGTAGAAGCCACGCAGACCGCTCCCTTCGCCCCATTCGACCTCGAGGTCGTCGACGCGGGCGTGCGAGGGCCCGTTTCGCAAGTGCACGAGCAGATGCTCGAGCTCGTCGCGTTCGCCCTCGGCCACGACCTCCACCCGGCCGTCGGCGAGGTTCTCGGCGTACCCGGCGATGGCCGCGTCGCGCGCCTTGTTCCGAATGAAGGCGCGGAACCCGACGCCCTGGACGCGGCCGCGGACGAGCGCGGTGAGGCGGGTGTTTGAAGCGGTTCGCTGCATCGCGCGCATGGTACCGAACGGCCGTCCGCAGGCGCGCCTGCTGGCTTGCGTTGCGAGCCCCAGGCCGACCGCGTCCGCCAAGTCCGCGGTGATAGCATCGCGAGGGGAACGCACGTGCCCGTCGGGGCCGTGCGGCACCGACGGCGTGCCACCCCCGGCGCGCACTCTCGCACCGGCCCCGCCGGCCCAGCTCCCCGCCTCGGCGAGACCCGTTTCCGCCCCCCGGCAGCTCTCCATGCGCATCCGACGCTATGCACTTCTGGCCGTGATCGTCCTCCTGGCGTTGGCTGCTGCGGTTCTGCCGCAAACGCCGCAAGGGCGAGGCTGGTTGGTGCACCGCGCCCAGGCGATCCTCGCGGCCAACGGCATCGAGCTTCGCGCCGCCCGGACGGCCGGCAACCCGTGGCGCGGCCTGCGCTTCGAGGGTCTCGAAGTGCAGGCTGCGGGCATCGACGTCGAGGCCCGCACGCTCGACCTCCGCTACTTCCTCCCGTCGCTGATCACGGGCGATCTGCCGTTGTCGATCGCCGCCGACGGGGTTCGCGGACGCGTCGACGTCGACGCGCTCGATCTGGCCGCCGGTGGAACGGCGCCGCCCGTCCGCGTGCGGCTCGACACGCTCGCGCTCGCCGACGCGCGGATCGACGTCGGCGACGTCCCGTATGCGATCCCCGACCTCGCCTTCGACGAGATCCGCCTCGCGGGCGGGGGCGACGCGCTCGACGTCGAGGCGCTGCTGACGACCCCGGACGGCTCGGCACGACTGGCCGGCTCCGTGCGGCTCGATCCGCCGCGCGCCGACCTCGAGGTGCTGCGGGCCGATCTGCTCTTGGCGCGCCCGTGGTGGGCCGGCGTCACCGGCGGGGTCGCCAGCGGACGCCTGCGCCTCGGCGACGGCGGCATCGAAGCCGATCTCGACGTGCGCGCCGGTTCGTTGCGCGAGCTCGGTCTCGAAGCCACCGACATCGAAGGCACGGTCCGCTACGCCCATCCGCGCGTCGACGGCACCTTCTCGGGGGCCCTCCTCGGAGGGCGTGCCGACGTCGAGGGGGAGATCGACCTCGCGGCGCAACGGTGGCGCGCCAGCGCGTCCGGAAGCGCAGCGCTCGCCGACACGGCGCGCTGGCTGGCGCGGAACCTCGACGCGGACCCTGGGGCGTGGCTGGAGGGGCAATCGGAGGTGACCCTGACCGCGTCGGGGTGGCGGTCGTTCGAGCTCGAGGGGCGCGCCGTCGCCGACGCGGGCCGCCTCTTCGGGCGCCCGCTCGAAGGGCTGGACGCCTCCTTCGCGATCGGCCCCGGAGGGCTGACGGCCGACGGGGTCGCGCGCTGGTCGCAAGGCGCCGTCGACGTCGGGCTGGCGCCGCTCGACGCCCGCACCTCGCAGCTCACCGTCGCCCTCGACGATGCGCTCCTCTCCGGCGACCTGCGCGGCGGAGCCGACGCGACCTTCGCGATCGGTCCCCGCGGGCTCGAGGGCCGCGTCGACGCGGCCCTCGGCGGCCGGCTGGCCGACCGGATCGTCGCACTCGAGGCGGACGCCGTCGCCACACCGGACGCCCCTTGGGAGCTGTTCGTGTCGGGCCGCGACGACGTCGGCGGCACGATCAGCGGGGCCTTCGTCGTCGACGGCGGCTCGATCGACGGCGGGGTGTCGGCGCGCTCGCTCCGCCTCCCCGGGATCGACGGCCGCCCGACGGTCGCACTCCGCGCATCCGGCCCGATCGCCGATCTTCCGCTCCGGCTCGAGGTGAGCGGGGACGCACCGATCGCCGTGCGCCTCGACGGCGCGGGTCGCCTTGCGACGGACCTCCGGGGCGCAGCCACGGCGCGCCTACGCGACGGCCACGTTCGCGACGTCGACGGTCGCTTCGGGGACCTCGCCGTCACGGGTTCGGTGGCCCCGGGCGCCGCCTGGCAGCTCGACGGGGTGCTCGGCACGACGCGCGTCGAGCCCGTGTGGACGGGGGTCGAAGCGGTCGAGGTGTCCGTGCCCCGGCTCGTGGTCGCGTCGGACCCCTCGCCGACCGGCGTCGACGCGCCCGACGACTCGTCGTCCACGAGCGCCCAGCCGAGTGCCCCGGGCAGGCCCGCGCTCCGGGTCACGGCCGACGTCGACGTCGGGACGGCCGTTCTGGGCCCTGCGTCCATCGATCTTCCCGATCTCCGGCTGAGCTGGCCCGCGACCGCGGTCGCCGACGACCCCAACCGCAGCACCCGACGCACGGCGGGCGAGACGGCGGCCCCTCCGCCGCCGGTGCTGAGCATCGCATCGTCCTCGCCGGCACCGTGCGAGCCGGCGGCGATCGGGCCGGCGCGGCGATCGATGCCCGCGCGACCGGCGACGGGATCGACGTCACGCTCGCCGGCACGACCGACACGACGCTGACGGCCACGGCCCGAGCCACCGCGGGCCTCGCCCTCGGGCCGCTCGTCACGCGGGCCCCGCTTTCGCTCGAGGCGTCGCTGGCCGCCGATCGATCCGTCGCCCTCGCCGGGGCCTTGGGAGCGCTGCGCGTGGACGCCGCCGGCGGGCTCGACCGCTCCGGCACCGCCACGCTCCGATCCGACGGCGCCACGCTCGAGCTCCGCTCCGACGGCACCGCGCTCGCGGCACAGGGCGAGCTGGATCTCGGCGCGCTCGCCGCCGCCCTCGCGACGCGCGGAGCGACCGTCCCGGAGGTCGAGGGGCGGCTGACCACCGACCTGACCGCGGCATGGGCCGACCTCGTCGGCAGCGGCACGGGAACGGCGGAACTTCGCCTCGCAGCGCCCACGGTCGCAACCGCCGGCTTCGCCTTCGAGTCCGGGCGGGTGCGAGTCGACCTCGCGTCCGAACCCGTCGCGCTCCGGGCGCGCGGAACGCTCTGGCCCGACGTCGCATTGGAGGCCGAGCTCGGGCCCTTGACGGGACTCGAACTCCGCGACGGGATCCTCGGCGGCGCCGGCGCCCTGCCATCCGTCGAAGTGGGCCGGGCGAAGCTCCCGGAGCTCCCGTGGGCGCTCGAAGGGACCGTCGGTGAGGCGCCGCGAGACGGCGCAGCGGACCCGCCGGATGCCGGAACACGCGACGTCGCGCAGGACCGGCTCGCTCCGGCACCGACCGATGGGAGCGCGGCGCTCGAGGCGGCGGCGCCGACCGGGTCGACCGGCGCGATCGGCGCGAACGAACCGTCTGCGACCCTCGCCGACCTGACGAGCGGGCGAGCCCGCCTGCGCATCGGCACCTCGAGCGTCGAGGTCGCGTGGGGGCCGGGCTGGTCGCTCGACGCGTCGATCGATCAGGTCGTGGCCCTCGGCGCCGTCGCCGCTCGCGTGTCCGGCTCGATCCGCGCCGCCGACTCGGACCCCGACGGACGCCTCGACGTGGCCGTGGCCGCCGACGAAACGACCGACCCGGGCGCTTCGGACCCGTGGCTCCGGGCCGCAGGGACGCTCGCGGATCTCGCCGTTCGCGCCGACCTCCCCGCGACCGTGGCCGCGGCGTTCGGGCCGGCGCTGCCCGGCGGGATCGCGCCGCGCGGCCGACTCGTCCTGGACGGGTCGCTCGAGCCCACGACGGCCGCCTACGATCTCGCGGGCGCCTGGGACGGCGCGCCGCTGCGCATCCGAGGCCGCGGCGCGGCCTTCGAGGTCGCGCTCGACGTCCCCGCGTCGGCTCCCGACGCGTCGGGAGCGACGGCGGCTGGGGAGCCGGCACCCGCGGCATCGTCGTCGGACGACGAAGGTGCGGCCGCGACCACCGCCCGCGCCGGGCTCGACGGCGAGGCCGGCCCGATGGCGATTCGCGCCACGCGCCGGGCCGGCCGGACCGACGTCGCGATCGACGCTCAGCAGACCCCGCTCGCGGCCCTCGCGAGCCGCTTCGACGGTCTCCCCGAAGACCTCCGCTCCGGCGCCACCGCGTCGGCGCTCGGCTTCGACGGCGGGCTCGCGCTCGTGCTCGACGGCGCGACGCCCGAGTGGAGCGGCGATCTGCGCATCGCCGTCCGACCCGGCGTCGACGTCGGTCGGTTGCCGGTCGACGTGACGGGCGCCGCGGCGCTCCGCGGCGACGGCACCGAGCTCCGCGTCGCCGCCGATCTGCGCATCACCCCCGCCGCCGCCGTCGACGGGCGGGCGGTGCGCTTCGGCGCGGACGGACGCCTCACGCCGCGCCCCGACGTCCGCGTGGACCTCGCCTATGCCGGCGCCGAAGCCGTGGGCGACCTCCGCTGGCCGGCCGAGGCCCCGCTGCCCACCATCGAAGGGCGCATCCGCGTGCCGGGCATCGAAGGCCCGGTCGCGCTCGACCCGTTCACGGTCACGGTCCGCGGCGACGCCTCGGAACTCCGTCTGGCCTCGGAGGCGCCGGACCGAGGCGCGGCGACCCCCGGCGTCCGCGTCGATCTTCGCATGGCCGAGGGTCTGGCCGGCACCGCGCGATTCCCCGTGCGCATCCTCGATCGCACCGTGGTCGCGGATCTGCAGCTCGGCGGCACGCTCGGCGATCCGAGCGCCGACGTGCGTCTCGACGGGGCGCTGCGCGGCACGCTCCGCTACGCCGACGACCGCCTCGCGGGCGACGTGCGCCTCGATCCGGCCGTGCTCCCGGGTCCGGCTCTCCTCGACGCCCCGCCGCTCCTGCGACTCGAGGCCACGCGGGACGGACGCTGGCGCGCACAGCTCAGCGCGGCCGCCCGCTGGGCCCAGGTCCCGGCGACGCTCGACCTCGCCGTCGACGGGATCGGGGTGTCGTACACGGGGCGGGGGGCGCTCGCCATCGACGGGGCCACCCTGGCCGGGCTCGCGCTCGAGGGGCAGGCCGGCGATGCCCGCCTCGCGGTCGACCTCGCAGCGCTCGAACCGGCCGCCGTGGCCGCGC
>CBDUCW010000071.1:0-9480 GCA_965365745.1 uncultured Trueperaceae bacterium | reverse complement strand
GTCGTCGAAGCCCGGGCCCTTGTAGCCGCCGAGGAACAGGGTGCTGGTGAAGGCCGCGGCGGTGAGCATGTTGGTGTATTCGGCCATCTGGTACAGGGCCCACTTGATCGAGCTGTACTCGGTGAAGTAGCCGGCGACCAGCTCCTGCTCGGCCTCGGGGAGGTCGAACGGGGTGCGGTTGACCTCGGCGATGCCGCTGATCCAGAAGGTGAAGAAGGCGACCAGCAGCGCCGGCCACAGCCAGGGGCTCACCGACCAGACGTTGAGCTCGACGATCTCGCGCAGGTTGAGGGTGCCGGCGATCATGATCACCGACAGCACCGAGAGGCCGAGTCCGAGCTCGTAGCTGATCAGCTGCGCCGAGCTGCGCAGCGAGCCGAGCAGGGAGTACTTGCTATTGCTCGCCCAGCCGCCGAGGAAGATGCCGTACACGCCGATCGACGTGGCCGCGAGGATGTAGAGCAGCCCGATGTCGAGGTCGAGCACCCACGGGTCGAGGCCGAAGAACGAGCCCGCCGGTCCGGCCGGGATGGCGCCGAAGGCGCTCAGGGCGAACGTGATGCTGATGAAGGGCGCCAGGATGAACACGAACTTGTCGGCGGCCGACACGGTGATGTCTTCCTTGAAGATCGCCTTCAGCGCATCGGCGACGGGCTGCAGCAGACCGAACGGACCGACGCGGTTGGGGCCCAGCCGGTGCTGGAAGCGTCCCAGCATGCGGCGCTCGACCCACGTCATGTAGGCGAAGGCCGTCAGCAGCGCGAGGCAGACCAGCAGCGCCTTGATCGCGACGAAGTACCAGGCGTCCATGTCAGGCGACCTCCAGGGCCGTGCGTTCGACCCGAATCGAAGCGCGGTCGATCGCGACGAGTCCGCTGGGCTGATTGGGGGTGGCCGGCAGGAGGAACAGCCCGGGCGGCACCGCGTCGGTGGGCTGGACGTGGGCGCGCCGCGGCGTGCCACCGGCGTCGAGCGCCACCACGTCGCCGCGGTTCAGGCCCAGCTCGACGGCGTCGGCGGGGTTCAGCCGCAGCGCCTCGCCGCCGGTCGCGGCCGCGAGGTGCGGGTTGCGGGCCAGGTACTCGGGCCGGGCCATCGACGGCGTCAGCAGCAGGGCGCCCGAGGCGACCTCGTGGGTTCGCAGGGCCACCTTCTGCTTGGGCTTGTGGGCGCCCTCGAGGCGGTGCCCCTCGGGCGCGAGCTCGTTCAGGTCGATCTCGAGCGAACGCTTGAGCGCGCGGCGCGCGCTGCGCACGCTGCGGCCGTCGAGCCGCTGCCCCAGCGCTTCCCCGATCGCCTTGACGACGCCGGTGAAGTCCTCGCTGGTGCCGCTGTCGACGGGCGCGGGCGCCACGGGGAGCACACGGCCCTCGAGGTTGACGGTCGCGCCCTCCTTCTCGTAGCCGGTCTTGGCCGGGAGCACGACGTCGGCGATGGCGGTCGTGGCGGTGGGCACGTCGCTGTGCACGACCAGCAGCTCGAGCCCGGCGAGCCGTTCGGCGACCGCCGGATCGGCGGCGGGGTCGAGGTTCGAGACGATCAGCGCCTTCACCTCGTCGCCGGCGTCGGCCAGCATGTCGGCGTAGGCGTAGCGGTCGTGGCTGGGGGTGACGCCGGTGAGCTCGAGGCCGTAGCCGTTGGCCATGGCGCCGAGGCGCAGCGTCGTCGCTTCGACCGCCTTGGCCAGCGCCTCGCCGGCTTCGGTCGCGTCGCGATCGGCCAGCACGAAGCCGCCGTAGACGATGACGACCGATTCGGCCTCGCGCAGCTGCGCGATCAGGGCCTCGGCTTCGTCGCGGGCGAAGGGGAGCGCGTCGACGTCGATGTCGACGCCCCCGTTGCCCTCGTCGCCGTCGGCGTTGTTGGCGGCGAGCGCGTGAAGCGCCTCGAGCAGGGCCGCTTCGGTCCCGGCGCCGTAGACGGCGCTGCGGCCGGCGTGCTTCATCAGGTCGGTGCGGTAGGGCGCGAGCACGGTCAGCTTTTCGTGCGCGAGCTTGGGGTGCTCCTTGAGCCGCAGGTCGGCGATGGGCACGCCGTGCGGCATCATCTCGGGCGGCGAGACGCCGCGCAGCGCGTCCTTGATGCGCAGGTCGACGGCCGGGGTCTCTTCGGTGGGATCGCCGATCACGAGGATGGCGTCGGCGGTCGCGAGTTCGGTGAGCGTGGCCGCTCGCGCGGGGATCACACCGCCGGCGGGCCGGGGCGCGTGATCGACGCGCCCCGAGCCGAGGTGCGCGGCGAGGGCCACGGCGCCGACGCCCTCCTCGAGGGTGCTGTCGGCCCGGATCGCCACGCCGACCGATTTCTCGGGCAGGCGGTTCAGCACGCCGGCGATGCGCGCGGCGGCGTCGTCCCAGGTCGTCTCGACGAGCACGCCGTCGTCGCGCACGAGCGGGTGCTCGATGCGGTCGTCGGAGTCGACGTACTCGTGCCCGAAGCGGATCCCGTCGTCGATCCAGGTCTTGTTGACCTCGGGGTGCAGCCCCGACTTGATCCGCTCGATGCGGCCGGTGCGCGCGTCGACGACGATCGCGCTGCCCGAGGCGTCGTCGAGCGTGGTGGTGCGGGTGTGGTCGTACTCCCAGTTGCGGCCGCGGAAGCGGCTGGTGGCGTCGAGCAGCGCGCCGACCGGGCAGATGTCGGTGATGTTGCCGCTGAAGTTGCTCGGCAGGCCGTCTTCGAGGGTGCCGATGTAGGTGTGCCCCCCGCGCTCGATGAAGTCGAGCACCTCGTCGCCGGGCACCTCCTCGAAGTAGCGAACGCAGCGCTTGCAGTGGATGCAGCGCTCGCGATCGAGGGTGATGACCTCGCTGAGCACGTGGTGCTTCTCTTGGTGGCGCTTGTCGAACACGAAGCGGCTCTCGCCGGTGCCGTACTCGTAGGCGCGGTCCTGCAGCTCGCAGGCGCCGCCCTTGTCGCAGACCGGGCAGTCGAGCGGGTGGTTGATGAGCGTGAACTCGACCATCCCGTTCTGGGCGTCCTTGACGCGCTGCGACTGCGTGTCGACGACCATCCCCTCCATGACCGCCGTGGTGCAGGTGGCCATGAGGTTGGGGAACCAGAACACCTTGGGTTCGCCGGTCTCCTCGTCGAGGATCCACTCGCCGCTGCCGCGATCCTTGCGCGGCGCGCCGACGGCCGCGAGGCACATGCGGCAGGCGCCGATGGGCGACATGTACTCCTGGCTGCAGAAGTACGGCACGTCGTAGCCGGCGGCGAACACGGCGTCGATGACGCTGGTGCCGGGGGCGAGGTCGAGTTCGACGCCGTTGACGGTGACCTTCATCGGCGCCCCCTCACTCCGCCCACACCGAGCGCGTCGGGTACTTGCTCTCGCCGTGGTCGACCATGTACTCGTACTCCTCGCGGAAGTGTTTGAAGCTGGCCTCGACCGGCCAGGCGCAGGCGTCGGCGAGCGGACAGAAGGCCGTGCCGCGCATGTTCTTGACCATGTCCTCCATGAGATCGAGGTCCTCGCGCGTGCCGAGCCCGGCCTTGAGCTTCTGATACATCTTCGGCAGCCAGGTGGCCACGCCTTCGCGACAGGGCGTGCACTTGCCGCAGGACTCGTGGGCGTAGAAACGCACGATGTTGTGCATCGCGTCGACGATGCACTTGTCCCTGGGGATGACGACGACGGCGCCGGTGCCGAGCATCGAGCCCGCCCCGGACACGGCCGAGTAGTCCATCGCCAGGTCGAGGTGTTCGTCGTCGAAGGGGAACATCGGACAGGAGGTGCCGCCCGGGATGAACGCCTTGGCCGCCCGTGACGGGCCGCCGCCGAGGTCCTGGATGACCTCGCGGTAGGTGATGCCCATCGGGACCTCGTAGACGCCCGGTCGCTCGACGGTGCCCGAGATCTGCACGTGGTGGAAGCCCTTGCTGTCGTCGGTGCCCATCGCCGAGAACCACTCCGAGCCGCGCTCGAGGATGTGCACGGTGCTGGCGATCGAGGTGACGTTGTTGATCGTGGTCGGGCGCCCGTAGACGCCGGCCTGCGCCGGGAACGGCGGCTTGAGCCGCGGGTTGGCGCGGAGGCCTTCGAAGCTGTTCATCAGGGCGGTCTCTTCGCCGCAGATGTAGGCGCCGGCGCCCCGGTGGACGATGAGCTCGAAGTCGAAGTCGCTGCCGAACACGCCCTTCCCGAGGTACCCGTGCTCCCGGGCCTCCTCGATCGCGTCCATCAGGCGCTCGTACGCGTGGTAGTACTCGCCGCGGATGTAGATGACGCCGATCGTGGCCTGGATCGCGTAGCCGCCGATGATCATCCCCTCGATCAACTGGTGGGGATCGTCCTCCATGACGTAGCGGTCCTTGCAGCTGCCCGGCTCCGACTCGTCGGCGTTGCACACGATGAAGCGCTGCCGGTCGTCGGGCTTGGGCATGAACGACCACTTGACGCCGGTCGGGAAGCCCGCCCCGCCGCGCCCGCGAAGGCCCGACGCCTTGACGGCGTCGACGACCTCGTTGGGCTCCATGGCGGTCACGGCCTTCTTGGCCTGCTCGTAGCCGCCGTGGCTCCGGTAGTAGGCCAGGGTGTGGCTGTTCTCGACCCCGACGTGCTTGTACATCACGACTTCGAAGCGGTCGTCGTGACGGCTGGTGATGCGCTTGGTGGCGACGGCGTCGGCCATCACGCGTCCTCCTCGGCGTCGGTCTCGGCGTCGGTCGCGCCGGCGGCCGTCGCGGCCCCGGCGGCGGTGTGCTGCGCGAGCGCGGCGGCACCGGCCTCGACGTTGTCGCCGCTGCGCTCGCGCCACGGCTTCGGCAGGTGGCCGGACTCGATCGCGGCGAGCAGCCGCTCGCAGCGCTTCTTGCCGACGCGTTCGTAGTAGGTGTCGTTGACCTGCAGGACCGGCGCCGTGGTGCAGGAGCCCAGGCACTCGACCTTCTGCAGGCTCACCCGGCCGTCGCGGCGCGTCTCGCCGTTGACGATGCCGAGCTTGTCGACCAGGAAGTCGTACATCTCGTCGGATCCGGCCAGGGCGCACGACAGCGTCGAGCAGATCTGTACGTGGAATTCGCCGACCGGCTCGGCGTGGTAGGTCGAGTAGAAGCTCATCACGCCCTTGACCTCCGTCGCGGTGATCCCGACGATGTCGGCGATCTCGGCGACGCGGGCCTCGCTGATGTGGCGCTCGGCGCGCTGCACTTCCCAGAGCAGCGGCATCACCGCGCTGCGGCGGCCGTACTCCGGGTAGCGCCCGAGGATCTCGTCGAGCACCTCGGGCTTGTCGGCGAAGAAGGGGGTGACGGTGTCGAGTTCGATCATCGGATCAGCGTTCCTCGAGAGCGGGAGCTTCGGTGCGGGCGCAGCGTGGCCGTCACGACGACCCGCCGTTCTTCGGGTCGGCCTCGCGCGTCAGGACGATGACGCCGCCCACCACGGCGCCGAGCAGCAGCGCGAGCAGCGGGTTGCCGCTGCGCAGCGACAGGTAGACGCCGAAGGCGGCCGCGGCGACGACCGCGAGCAAGATGACGAGGCGGGCGGGGCTCACTTGTCGACGTCTCCGAGCACCGGGTCGATCGACGCGATGTTGACCACCATGTCGGCGAAGAGGCCGCCGATGCAGAGCGGCTCGAGCGACTGGAGGTTGATGAGGCTGGGCACGCGCACCTTGACGCGGTACGGCATCGAGCCGCCGTCGCTCACCAGGTAGTAGCCGAGCTCGCCGCGAGCCGACTCGGTGGGCACGTAGGCTTCGCCGCGGGGCGGGTGAAAGCCTTCGGTGACGAGCTTGAAGTGGAAGATGACCGCTTCCATGCTCGTTTCGAGTTCGCTGCGCGGGGGCAGGCTGATGCGGCGGTCGGGGTCCTTGATCGGACCCGGCTCGAGCCGATCCAATGCCTGCTCGACGATCTTGAGGCTCTGCTCCATCTCGAGCATGCGCAGGCCGAAGCGGGCGTTGGCGTCGCCGGCGGTGCTGGTCGGCACCTCGAAGTCGTAATCCTCGTAGCCGCTGTAGGGCTGCGCCTTGCGGTAGTCGAGTCCGACGCCGGTGGCGCGCAGCGACGGGCCGGTGAGGCCGTAGTCGAGCGCCGTGTCGGCGTCGATCACGCCGACGCCCTTGGTGCGGTTGACGAAGATGTCGTTCTTGGCGAAGAGCGCCTGGTACTGCTCCATCATCTTCGGGAAGCTGCCGACGAAGTCGCGCACGGCCTCCTCGAAGCCCTCGGGGATGTCGCGCGAGAGCCCGCCGACGCGGAAGTACCCGTAGTTCATGCGCACGCCCGAGACCAGCTCGAAGATGTCGAGGATCTGCTCGCGCTCGCGCATCGTGTAGAAGTACAGCGTCAGCGCCCCCATGTCGAGGATGCCGGTGGCGAAGAAGACCAGGTGGCTGGCGATGCGGTTGAGCTCGTTGAGGATGACGCGGATGCGCTGCGCCCGCTCGGGCACGCGGGCGTCGACCAGCTTCTCGGCCGACAGCACGTAGGCCAGGTCGTGTCCGAAGCCGTGCAGGTAGTCCATCCGGTTGGAGTACGTCACGCACTGCTGGTACGTGCGGTTCTCCATCGTCTTCTCGAAGCCGCTGTGCAGGTACCCGACCTGCGGCTTGATGCGGGCGATCCGCTCGCCGTCGAGATCGACGACGAGGCGCAGGACGCCGTGGGTGCTGGGGTGCTGCGGACCGACGTTGATCCGCATGTACTTGGTCTCGAACTCGCCGTGGGTGTCTTCGGCCACGACGCGGGCCAGCGTGCCGCTCCCTTTGCGATCGAGGGTCATGCTCCGTCCCCCCCGCTGCCCTCGCCCGGTTCGGCGGGACGACCCTGCTCGGAGCGCACGCCCTTGCGTGCGCCGCCGGACCAGCCGGTGAGCCCCTCGTCGGAGCCCATCATCCCGGCGCGGAACGAGGCCGGATCGAGGAACCGCCCCTCGTTGAACAGCGTCGGCGACTCGCCGAGCGGGAAGTCCTTGCGGTGGGGGTGCCCGTCGAGATCCTCGGGCGTGATGAGCTTGCGGAGGTCGGGGTGGCCGTCGAATTCGATGCCGAACATGTCGTAGACCTCGCGCTCCATGAAGCTCGCGCCGCGCCACAGGTGCGTGATCGTGGGCAGCGCGTCGCCGTCGTCGAGTGCGACGCGAACGAAGAGGCGCTCGCCTTCGTCGATCGCGTAGAGGTTGTAGACGACCGTGAAGCGCTTGCCCTGGTGTCCGGGGTACTCGAGCCAGTCGATCCCGAAGACGTCGGCGAGCATCACGAAGCCCGCCTGCTTGGCGGTCTCGATGGCGTCGATCAGCATCCGTTGCGAGACGGTGATCGAGGTCATGCCCTTGAACTCGCCGAGCTCGGCCCCGCGCCCCTCGAGCGCGAATTGCACCTGGGCGGCGAGCGTCGTGGTGCCCGTGGTGTCGGAGGCGTCGGCGCTCACGAGCGGGCCCACCCTTCGACCATCGGGAGCTCGACCCCGCGCTCGTCGAAGGCCTCGCCGCGAACCTTCTTCTGCAGCTGCATCACGGCGAAGACCAGGGCTTCGGGGCGGGGCGGGCAGCCGGGGACGTAGATGTCGACCGGCACCACGCTGTCGACGTTCTGCACGATCGCGTAGTTGTTGAACATGCCGCCGGACGACGCGCAGGCGCCCATGCTGATCACCCACTTGGGGTCGGGCATCTGCTCGTAGACGCGGCGCATCACCGGCGCCATCTTCTTGCTGAGCCTTCCGGCGACGATCATGACGTCGGCCTGCCGGGGGCTCGCGCGAAAGACCTCGCTGCCGAAGCGGGCGAGGTCGTTGCGGCTGTTCGTGGACTGCATCATCTCGATCGCGCAGCAGGCGAGCCCGAAGGTCGCGGGCCACAGGCTGTTGCTTCGGCCCCACGCGACGAGCTTGCCGAGCGTCGAGAAGAGGATGCCGTCCTTCTCGAGCTCCATGACGTCCTTTTCAAATAGGTCGGTCAGCGCCATGCGGCTCTCATTTCCAGTTGAGGACGCCCTTGCGGAGGATGTAGATGTATCCGACCGCGAGGATGAGCACGAAGATGATGGCCTGCGCGAAGAGGTACTGCGGCGCGGCCTGGAATTTTACGGCGAGCGGATAGAAGAACGCGGTCTCGATGTCGAACACGATGAAGAGCATCGCCACCAGGTAGAAGTGCACCGGGAAGCGCTCGCGCGCCGTGCCCGAGGCGGGCACGCCCGATTCGTAGGCCGCCAGCTTGACCTCGCCCGCCTTCTTGGGGCCGAGGATGGCGCTCGCGAGGATCGCGGCGGCGCCGATGAAGCCGGCCGCCAGGAACATGATGAGCAGGTTCGTGTACAACGCTCGGTCTCCTTCAGCGCGGCGGATCGCAAATGCCGGGGATCGTGGCGCGCGGGATCCGCGAGTCGGAGCTCGCGCGAGGACGGTGGGTGGGCCTTGAGCCGGGCCGCAGGGGGATGCCGTGCGGAGAGGGCCGGAGGTGGGGCCGTGATGGGGTCCGCACGAGGGTCTGCTGTGGGCAGCGTACCGGACGAACGGGATGCGCGGTCGGCGATCGCGAGGGCAGCCCTTGACGCCCCCTTTGTGCCGGTTTTCACATCACGCGCACAAGGGGAAGTTTAGCAAACAACGCTGCACACGCTCAAGGTGAGCGAAGCGCCGATTCGCCGCGTCGCAAGCGCGCTTTCTGCATGTGGGGCTGGGCCCGCTCGACCGTTCGCCGGCTCGCCGCGACGGCCGGCTCGGGGAGCGGGACGACGCTGCGGCCGAGCAGCGCCGAAGCCCGTCGTGCCGTCCGTTGACACCTTCTGGATGCATCTGTACACTGGCAAGGCTGTTGGGTCGTTAGCTCAGTTGGCAGAGCAGCTGACTTTTAATCAGCGGGTCGCAGGTTCGAGCCCTGCACGACCCACCACCCACCCCTCGGCGACGCCAAACGGTCCGCGCAGCGCGGAATCCGGCGCCGGGACACGACGAGGCCCCTTCGACTAGCGGTTCAGGTCACCACCCTTTCAAGGTGGCGGCACGGGTTCGAATCCCGTAGGGGTCACCACCGATCGGGAGTGCTGCGAGAGCGGCGCTCCCGAATCGATTTGTGCGTCGGTCGATGCCGAGTCCGCCGGCGGTTCACGGCTGGCGCCGCGGGCGATAGACTTGGAGTCCCCATTCGGGGGCGATTAGCTCAGTTGGAAGAGCGGCCGCCTTACAAGCGGTAGGTCGGCGGTTCGAGCCCGTCATCGCCCACCACGCATTCAATTCCGAGCCTTGCGAACACGAGGGCGGGCGAGCCCTCGGCATGTGCCGAGGGCTCGCCCGTGGATCCGGTCCGACGCGATCGCGTCGGTCGAGGACTCAGGCAGCGGCGACCTTTCGAATCGCAACGCGTGTGCAGCCGCCGTGCCGGGCGGTGGATCCGCTGAGTCGGTCGTACTCGGGCGGGAGGATCTGGTTGTTGTTGCCGCCGAGCGGTACGCGCTTCGAGAAGTCGGCGGCGGCGACGCGCCCGTAGGCCCAGTGCCCACAATGGTGCGATACCGCCACCACGCCGGGCAT
>CBDUCW010000070.1:0-9502 GCA_965365745.1 uncultured Trueperaceae bacterium | reverse complement strand
ACGCGCTCAAGGTGCCCGACCACCTCGCGGCCGCGCAGCTGCTCGAGGTCTACGCCGACGTGCCCGGCCTGCTCGACGCCGCGCGGGAGCTGGCCGAAGACGACGCGCCCGAGGCGACGGCCGTCGCGGCCGAGTTCGTTCTCGAGGGGCTCCACGCCCGCAAGCAGATCGCGCGCAGCGAGGAGCGCGGCTTCGTCGGCGTCCAGCCCGACGTGGCCGGCCTGTCCGGCGCCACGTCGCGCCGCCGGTACAACTGAGCCATGCCCACGACCCGGTACTCGAAGTTCGAGGCGACGCTCGACGACCTCGACATGGCCGACCTGATGCGGATGATCCAGCGTCGGCTGCTCGAGTCGGGCTTCAACCGCAACCCGTGGGATCCGGATCCGGACGCCAAGCCCACGATGCAGGATCTCTACGACGCCATCGCCGAGGCCCTGCTCGACAACGAGCTGATCTCCGAGGCCATGGTGCAGGAAGCGCTCGAGGCCGAAAACTGGCTGGAGACCCAGCTCGGCGAGACGGTGCGCGAGCTCGCCGGTCGCCTCGAGCGCGAGGGCTACCTGCGGCCGGGCGAGGGGGCCGGCAACGAACCGGAGGGCACGGGTCCGGGCGGGAGCGGGCCCGACGCCGACCCCGGGCAGGCGACCTTCGAGCTCACCGCCAAGGCGATCGACTTCCTCGGCTACCGCACCCTCAAGGACGTGCTCGGCGCCGCCGGGAGCAGCTCGATCGGCGCCCACGACACCGACCTGATGAGCACCGGCATCGAGAGCACCGGGGCCTCGAAGCCCTACGAGTTCGGCGACGCGATGAACCTCGACCTCGGCGAGACCTTCAAGAGCGCGGCGTCACGGGGGATCGACGACGGCCGGCTCGAACTCGACCACGGCGACCTCCACGTGACGCAGTCCGAGTACGAGTCCTCGGCGGCGACCGTGGTCATGCTCGACTGCAGCCACTCGATGATCCTCTACGGCGAGGATCGCTTCACGCCGGCCAAGCAGGTCGCGCTGGCGCTGGCCCACCTGATCCGCACCCAGTACCCGGGCGACAGCATCAAGTTCCTGCTGTTCCACAACGGCGCCGAGGAGATCCCGCTGGAGCGGCTCGCCACCGCCCAGGTCGGGCCGTACCACACGAACACGGCCGAGGGGCTGCGCCTCGCGCAGCGACTCCTGAAGCGTCAGAACAAGGACATGAAGCAGATCGTGATGATCACCGACGGCAAGCCCTCGGCGATCACGCTGCCCAACGGACGCGTCTACAAGAACGCCTACGGCCTCGATCCGCTGGTGATGGGGCAGACCCTGCGCGAGGTGGGCAACTGCCGCCGGCAGGGGATCCAGATCAACACCTTCATGCTGGCGCGCGACCCCGAGCTGATCGGCTTCGTGCGGCGCGTCGCCGCCATGACCAAGGGCAAGGCCTACTTCACGACGCCGCACACGATCGGGCAGTACGTGCTGCACGACTTCCAGGCGCGGCGCACGAAGATGGTCAACTAGCCGGAGCGGGGTCTCCGGCGTCCGCGTCCGCGGTCCCAGCAGCATCGGCGGCGTCGGAATCGAGCGCGAGCGACACCAGCGTAGCGCCGCTCTCCGGCAGCGTCGAGCCGTCGGTGAGCACGCGCAGCCGCTTGCTCTGCAGGACGAACATCGGCAGCGCGTCGTCGCCGTGCTCTTCCCGGAAGGCGTCGAGGTCGAACTCCTCGGTGATCGTGGTCTTCTTGATCGTCGCGCCGCGGTCGAACAGGCGCTCGACCTCGCGGTAGTTCACGCCGCGCTGGAACACGATCCGCCCGCGCTGCTCGGTCGACAGCCCCGAGCGCTGGCTCGAGGTGCGCATCGGGGCGAGCTGGAACACGTCCTGCGATCCGAAGTCGCGCGCGTACTTGAGCGAGGTGAGGGCGTTGGCCTCGTCGTTCGACGTCAGGGCGAGCAGCCGGCCGATGCCGGTGAGCCGCAGCTCGTCTTCGGCGTGCTCCGAGAGCAGACTGCCGTAGTAGGCGGTGAGCCCCTCGACGCGGGCCGAGGCGACGTTCGACCAGTTCGTGTCGGCCACCATCACGACCAGCCCCTCGTCCTTGAGGAAGTGGGCGATGCGGCGCGCGAAGGGGTGCGCCCCCATCACCAGGAAGCCCTGCGGGTCGGGCTCGGCGACTCCAAGGAGCGCGCCCAGCGGCTTGGCGGTGACCGAGTTGAGCAGCACCGTGCCGACGATGACGATGAAGACCAGCGGCACCAGCACCTCGGCGCCCTCGAAGCCGGCCTTGGTCAGCTTGCTCGCGAACAGCGAGCTGACGGCCGCGGCCACGATGCCGCGGGGGGCGATCCAGGAAAGGTAGAGCCGCTCGCGCAGGTTCAGCGGCGACCCGAGCGTCGACAGCATCACATTGAGCGGCCGGATCAGCAGCATGATCACCGCCAGCAGCGCCAGGCTCGAGAGGTTCACGACGCTGAGGAAGGCCGAGAGCTCGATGTTCGCTGCCAGGACGATGAACAGCAGGCTGATGAAGAGGACCGTGAGGTCCTCCTTGAAGGACAGCAGGTCGTGGATGTTCGGGACGCCCGTGTTCGCGACGATGGCGCCCATGATCACGGTGGCGAGCAGGCCCGCCTCGGGCGCGAACACGTTCGCGATGGCGAAGGCGGCGAAGACGAACGACAGCGCGACGACGTTGACCAGGTAGTCGGGAACCCACCGCCTGCGCAGCACCTGCGCTAGCGCCGAGCCGGCGAGCGCGCCGACCAGCGATCCGACCAGGATGAACTGGAAGAACAGGATCAGCGTCTGGCCCAGCGCCTGTTCGCGGTTCTCGACCACGAGGAACTCGAACACCAGGACGGCGACCATCGCGCCGATGGCGTCGATGAGGATGCCCTCCCACTTGAGCATGTTCGAGACGTTGGCGGTCGGCCGGACGATGCGCAGGATGGGGCCGATGACGGTCGGACCGGTCACGATCACGAGCGCTCCGAACAGGAACGCGATCGGAACCGACAGGTCGGCGAGCCAGTAGGCGGCCGCGGCGCTTCCCAACCAGGTGATGAGCGCGCCGATCGTGACGAGGTTGACGAGTGCGCGACGGGTGTCCTTGACCTCGGGGATCGAGAGCGAGAGGCCGCCCTCGAAGAGAATCAGGCCGACGGCCAGCGATACCGCGGGGAACAGCAGATCCTCGCCGATGAACACCGAAGGGTCGATCCAGCCGAGGAGCGGTCCCACGGCGAAGCCGATGAGCAACAGGGGAAGGATGGCGGGCAGGTTGACGCGCCAGGCCAACCACTGCGCGGCGGCGCCGAGTCCGATGATGGCGCCGATGGCGAGGGCGGGATTCGCGGTGAGGAGTGCCTCCATAGGCGCACAGTGTGCCATGCGAGGTGCCGACCGTGCGTGCTACCGTCCCACGCATGGCAAGCGATCGATACGTGGTGAAGACCGAGTACGGCGATGTTCTGGTCGTCGTTCAGGACGGCGAGTCCGGCCTGTCGCCCGAGCTGCTCCGCTTCGAGGTGCCCGGCGATGCGAACGCGGGGGCGATCACGATGGAGGTGCCGCTGCGTGCCTTCGCGGCCAAGATGGTGGACATCATCGAAGCGCGCGGCGACGACCTCCCCGGCGGCGAGCGCATGCGGCGGATGATGCTTCAGGAGAAGGCGACCTCCGACCTCAAGCGCATCGAACGGTGGGCGGCAGCGCACGCCTCGCAGCTCGAGGGCGCCGCGGACTGAATCCGCGGCGCCCTCGAGGCGATCCGGCTCGGCGGGTGCCGAGCGTCCTTCGCAGGGAACTCAGCCCTCGTAGTCCTCGCCCACCTCGACGACCTCGCCGAGGTCCTCGAGCGTTTCCTTGTAGAGCTTCAGGGCGAGGTCGCGGATCTCCTCGACCGAGTCTTCGCCGCGCTTGCGCCCGTCGACCCGCGCGTTGGCGATCTCGAGTGCCGCGGCCAGGACGCGTTCGAACACGGGCCAGGGGCCCTCGAACGGCGGCTCGACGTACGGGCTCTCGTCGCCCGAGGCGATCGGGCGCTTCTTGTCGCTCTTGGGCTCGCCGCGCTCGCGCTGGTCGAGCGTCTTGAGCGCTTCCTCGGCGGCGCGCTTCTCGGCGTCCTTCTTGTTGCCGCCCCGGCCGCTGCCCAGCACTTCGCCGTCGACGACGACGTCGGCGTTGAAGGTGGGCTCGTGGTCGGGACCGCTCGCTTCGGTCTTGAAGACGGGCTGCTTGCCGTCTTTCTGCATGCGTTCGATCAGTACGCCTTTGGGATGGGCCATGGGTCCTCCGCGGTTTCGGGATGCGATGGGTTTGGGTTCGTGCGGCGATCGGGACCGGCGCCCGGCGCGGCCCCGCCGGCCGTGGTGCCGGAGGCTCGGTCGCCGCCCGCTCGCGTGCGGACGACCGGCCGGTCGTCGAAGGTCGGCGTCCGGGGCTCGGGGGCACGCCAGCGCGGTGCAACGAGCTGCCGTGATCCGCAGCGCCGTCCGCCGGAGCGCGTGCGCACCGCACGGGGCTCCGGTGCCCCGGCGACGCGCTCCCGCTTCGTCGTGGGCACGCTACCACGCAGACCCATGGGCTACCATGTCGCCATGACACGGCTGCTCCTGTGCGACGACCATGCGATGTTTCGCCAGGGCCTCCGCAGCATCCTCGAGACCGAAGCCGACTTCCGCATCATCGGCGAGGCGGCCACCGGCCGCGAGGCCGTTCGCTACGCGCTCGAAACGCGCCCCGACGTCATCTTGATGGACATCCAGATGCCGGAGCTCGACGGCGTGGCGGCGAGCAAGGAGATCCTGAGCGAAGCGCCCGACCTGAACGTGATCATCCTGACGATGTACCGGCAGGACCGGTACGTCTTCGAGGCGGTCAAGGTGGGTGCGCGCGGCTACCTCCTCAAGGACGCCGATGCCGAGGACCTGATCGACGCCATTCGGCGCGTCGCGTCGGGCGAGACGCTGCTCAACGCCGACATGGCCGCGAGCGTGCTCGACGAGTTCCGCAAGACCGGGGAGCTTCCGCGGCACCCCGACCATCCGATCCGTCATCTCACCGAGCGCGAAGAGGACATCCTGCGCCTGCTCGCGCAGGGGCAGGCGAACCAAGAGATCGCCGAGGCCCTCGACGTGAGCGAAAAGACGGTGCGCAACCGGATGAGCGAGATCTTCGGCAAGCTGCGGTTGAACAACCGCACCCAGGCGGCCCTGTACGCGCTGCGCGAGGGGATCGCCACGCTGAACGATCCGCGTTGAGCGCCGCGCGTTCCTCTCGCGACGATCCCGCGCCGCCGCCCTGGCGCTACGTCGCGGGTTGCGGGCGGTCGTTCGAGCGTTCGCAGCGGACCGAGCGCGGGGCCGCCCGGGACAGCTACGCCTACACCGACCTCGCCTTCCCGGAGTGTCCGACGTGTCCGCACCGCGTCGAGCCGGACGACGGCCCGGCGTTCTGCGTGTGGCGCCGCGAGGATCTCGCGCGCCCCTTCGCCGGCCTCGAGGGGTGGCTGGACGGCGATTCGTCGTGACGACGAGCGGGACGTCGATCGAAGCCTTGCTCGCGCTGCTGACGCGCATCACCGAGACGCCGGCGCCGACCTTCGAGGAGTCCGCACGGGCCCGCCTCGTCGCCGCCGAGCTGGCCGAAGCCGGCTTCGAGCCGCAGATCGACGACGTCGGCAACGTCGTCGCGGAGGTGGACGGCCGCGGCCCGCACGTCGTCGTCGCAGCGCACCTCGACACCGTGTTCTCCGCCGAAACCGACGTGCGCGTGCGGCGCGAGGGCACGCGCTTGTGCGCACCAGGGATCGGCGACAACAGCGCCTCGCTGGCGGTGCTCGTCGCCTACGCGCGCGACGTGGCCGCCCGGCCGCCCGGCGAGCGGCCCCGATTGACGCTGGCGGCGACGGTGGGGGAGGAGGGCGTCGGCGATCTGCGCGGCGCCCGTGCGCTGGTGGCCGCGACGCCGGGCGACGCCTTCGTGGCCCTGGACGGGCACCTCGGGACGGTCGTGGCCCGTGCGGTGGGCTCGCGCCGTTTCGACGTCGCGCTGCACGCCCCCGGCGGCCATTCGTGGGGCGACTACCCCTCGCCGTCAGCGGTGCATGCGGCCGGCGCGATGATCGCCGCCCTGGCCGAGCTCGAGGTTCCGCGGCGGCCCCGCAGCAGCCTGAACGTAGGCGAGATCGGCGGCGGAACGGCCATCAACGCGATCGCCGAACGGGCCCGCTTCAACCTCGACGTGCGCAGCGTCGACGGCGACACGCTGGCCCGACTCGAGGCGGAGGCTCGAGCGGCGATCCGCCGCATCGCCCGCCGGCAGCGGGTCACCTGCGAGATCGAGCGCATCGGCGATCGGCCGGCGGCCGACGTGCCCAACGACCACCTCGTGGCGGCGGCCCGCCGGGCGCTCCGGAGCGTCGGCGCGTCGGCGCGCATCGCCGCCTCGTCGACCGACGCGAATGCGGCGCTCGCGGCCGGCATTCCCGCGATCGCCTTCGGCGTCTACCGGGGCGGCGACGCGCACCGACGCACCGAATGGCTCGACCCCGACTCGCTCGCCACCGGCGCGCGCGCCTTCGCCCGCCTGATCGACGAGATCGGAGCGGAGCGGGTCGGCTAGCCGTCCGCCAGGCCGCGCCCCGATTGGCGCGCCTCGAGCGCGAGGTCGTCGACGCGCTCGTTCTCGGGGTCGCCGGCGTGCCCGCGCGTCCATGACCATTGGATCGCGTGCGTCGCGGCGAGCGACAGGAGGCGTTCCCACAGGTCGCGGTTCTTGACCGGCTTGCGCGCCGAGGTCTTCCAGCCGTTGCGCTGCCAGGTGTCGAGCCAGCCGTCGGTGAATGCCTTCTTGAGGTACTGGCTGTCGGTGATCAGCGTGACGTCGCAGGGCTCGTTGAGCGCCGAAAGGGCCTCGACCGCCGCGGTCAGTTCCATGCGGTTGTTCGTGGTGCCGCCCTGGTAGCCGCTGGCTTCCCGGCGGACGTTCTGGTAGCGGATCGAGTAGGCCCACCCGCCTTCGCCCGTCTGCGTTTCGCAGGAGCCGTCGGTGTGGATGGTGACGTGTTTGCGCATCGTCGGGATGCTACCCGACGGGCTCCGCGGGCCCTGTTGGACGCCCGCGCGGGGGGAGGTTCGGGGCGTGCGGGCGCGGGGCGGAGGCGCCGACGAGGCACGGCAGGCTGGGCCGGGTTGCGCGGCGTCGGCCGGCTGCGAACCTTCGACGGATCGTAGGCCATCGCGCAATCGATGTGTAGCCTCGGAACAGGTCTGTACAAGGGTTGTATAGGCCTGGAAAGCGCGTCCAGGACGCAGGGAGTCCCGCTGTGACGCAAATGGCGCTCGTAGCGGGACTTGACAATGTACAACCCTGGCCCTATACTTCTCGCCAAAGGTTGTACAAGACCTGTACAGACCTCGCTCGCCCACCCCTCCGCGTTCCGAAGAACGCACGCCCTCCACTCGCAAGGATCTCCGCATGCCCGTCGGCAAGTACACGGTCAACGAAGTCGAAGAGCGCACCAAGGTGCCGGCGTCCACGCTGCGCCAGTGGGAGCGACGCTACGGCTTCCCCAAGCCCGACCGGTCCGACAGCGGCTACCGGCTCTACAGCGACTCCGACATCCGCCACATCCACGCGATGAAGCGGCACATCGCCGACGGCATTCCGGCGTCGCGCGCCGCCGAACTCGCGCAGCGGTCGCCCGCCGTCGCCGGGCCGCGTCCGGCGAGCGCCTTCCGCACCCGTCTTCGCGACGCGCTGCTCGAGCTCGACGACGCGACCGCCGACCGGGTGCTGTCCGAAGCCCACGCGCTGCACTCGGTCGAGACCGTGATGCTCGAGGTGATGCGCGAGACCATGGTCGACCTCGGGCAGATGTGGCACGACGGACGCATCAACACCACCAGCGAGCACTTCGCCAGCAGCTACCTGCTCGGCAAGCTTCGCTCGCTGCTCAGCCTCGCCGCCAACACCGCCCGCGGTCCCGCGGTCGTCGTTGCCTGCGCGCCCAGCACGAACTCGGCGCACTGACGCTCGCCGTCATGCTCCGCCGCCGCGGCCACCGGGTCTACTACATCGGCGCGAACACGCCGGTCGACGACCTGGTCCAGCTCTCCGACGACGTCGACGCCGCAGCCGTGCTCATCTCGGCCTCGATGCCCGACGCCCTCGCCCAGCTGCGCGCCCGGGCCGATCGTCTCGACGGCATCGCCCCGGTGCTCATCTTCGGCGGCGCGGCCTTCGATCGCGAGCCCGCGGCGGCCGAAGAGCTCGGCGGTCGCTACCTCACCCCCGACGTCACCGCCGCGGTCGAGCGCCTCGAAGCGATGCTCGAGCGGCAACCGGAGCTCGCGTCGTGACGGCGCGAGACGCGGAGCGAAGGGGGGTCCCCAGACGACACGATCGATCCCCCCGGACCTGACCCAGGCGCGCGCCGCCGCCGCATCGAAGCTCTCTCTCGCGCAGCGACGCGCCCGACCCCCCGACCCCCAGCCCCCCGACCCGTCCTGACCCACCTCCCCCCGGGCCCAGCGAACCCCCCGTTCGATGACGCCGGCAGCGGCGTACGAGGAGAAACCATGAACACCCTGATGACCGACATCGTCCCCCCGACCCTCAACGGCGACGCGCTCAGCATCGATGCGCCCAGCCACACCCTGACGTACAGCCGCAAGCAGACGCTCTACCACAACGGCGATCGCGCAGAGTCGATCTTCCGCGTCACGGACGGCCTGATCCGCATCACCCGCATGACGCCGGAAGGGCGCGTGCTCACCGGGCGGCACGTCATGCCCGGGGACTTCTTCGGGGAGGAAGCGTTCATGAACGGCACGCGCGAGGAGATCGCCGAGGCGCTCACCAACGCCCAGATCGAGGCGATCGATCCCGACATGATCAACCACGGCGACCTCATGACGATCACGCAGTCGCTGTCGCGCCAGATGCAGCGCCTGATGGACTACGAGTACCACCTCCAGACCGGCGACCTGCGCCAGCGCGTGGCCCGCTACCTGCTCACCCTGTCCGAGACGCCGATCGCCACCGACGACGAACACGGCCGCCCGGTGATCTCGGCCACGCACGAGCTGATCGCCGAGGGCACCGCCTCGACGCGCGAGAGCGTCTCGAAGATCATCACCGAACTTCGCACCGACGACCTGATCGAATCGGGCTACCGGAGCATCGTCCTGCTCGACATCGACGGCCTCGACGACATCGCCCACGGCTTCTGAGCCAGCCTCCATCGGGTGCGGTCTCCGACCGGCCCGACGAACGAAGCGACCCCGGCACCGAACGGTGCCGGGGTTCGTCGTTGGTGTTCTCGGGGCGGCGCGGGGGCTCGCGGCGACCGGGGCGCTAGGGGGCGCGCTCCGCTTCGAGGACCACCACCGCGGCGGCGTGGTCGCGTGCGTGGGTCAGCGAGACGTGGGCCCGCCACCCCGATCACGCGCTGTACCCCGACACCTTCGCCGACCCAGCCCAGATGCAGGCGCAGGTGCGCTCCAACTAC
>CBDUCW010000069.1:0-9562 GCA_965365745.1 uncultured Trueperaceae bacterium | reverse complement strand
CGATGCGGGGCGCGGGGCGTGGTAGAACCTCTGCGTGTCCGATCTCGCCGACCTCGAACGACGCGCCGCCGAAAAGCCCGACGCGCTCGCCGATCTGTCGGAGAGTCTGGTCTTCGGCGAGGGCGATCCGGACGCGCACCTGGTGATCATCGGCGAGGCCCCGGGCGAGGAGGAGGACCTCTCGGGCCGCCCCTTCGTCGGGCGGGCCGGGCAGTTGCTCGACAAGATCCTGGCGTCGGTCGACATCGACCGTGACAGCGTGTACATCACGAACATCGTCAAGTTCCGACCGCCGGGCAATCGCAATCCGCGCCCCGAAGAGATCGCCGCATCGGAACCGATCCTGCTCGAGCAGCTGCAGCTGCTGCGGCCGACGATCCTGGCCACGCTGGGCAACGTGCCCACGCAGTACTTCCTCGACACGCGCGAGGGGATCACGCGCCTTCACGGGACCTGGCACAGCTGGCACGGCATCGACGTCATGCCGCTCTACCACCCGGCCTACCTGTTGCGAAACCCGAGCCGGGAACGCGGCAAGCCGAAGTGGCAGATGTGGCAGGCGATGAAGCAGCTGCGCGCCCGCCTCGACGCCCTCGGACCGAAGGATCCCACCCCGCTGGTCATCGACCTGGCGCAACAGGAAGGGTTGTTCTGATCCCATGGCGGACAAGCGCTTCATCGGCCTGGTGCACTCGGTGCTGAGCTCCGCGCAGGCGGCGCTCGGCGAGGAGCACAGCCCCCTGACGCCCCGCCTCGCCTCGGAAGGGCTCGAGGCGAGGTCGCCGGCCGCCCGGCGCGCGGCGCAGCGAAGCCTGGGGCTGCTCGAGATGCTGCAGGCCAAGACGCACGGAAACCTCGACGAAACCGAGCGCGACGCGCTCGTGCGGGCGATCGCCGCCCTGCGGGGCGCGCTCCCCTCGGCGGACGACGCGTCCGCCGGCGACGCCCTCAACTGAGCTCGCGATGCGCGCCCTGCTCCAGCGCGTCGCGCGCGCCGAGGTCCGGGTCGCGGGGGCGGTCGTCGGCCGCATCGACGCCGGCCTGATGATCCTGTTGGGCGTCGGCCGCGACGACGACGAGGGCACGACCGACGCGCTGGCCGACAAGGTGCGCAAGCTGCGCATCTTCGCCGACGAGGACGGCAAGATGAACCGCTCGCTCGCAGACGTCGGCGGCGCGGCGCTCGTGGTCAGCCAATTCACGCTCTTCGCCGACGCCAGCAGCGGCAACCGCCCGAGCTTCATCGGCGCGGCGCGCCCCGACCTCGCCGTGCCGCTGTACGAGCGCTTCTGCGCGCGCCTCGCCGACGCCGGCGTTGCGGTCGAGCGCGGCGAATTCGGGGCCGCGATGGAGGTCGAGCTCGTCAACGACGGCCCCGTCACGATCCACCTCGACAGCGAGGCGCTCTGATCTGCGCGGGGGATCGGAGCAGCCACCACGACGCGGCCCCGGACCGAGTCCGGGGCCGCGTGCGCGGAGCGGGGCGCGATCTCACATGGCGTCGGCTGCGAGCGCAACGGTGAGCACCGGGTGCGTCCAGTCGAACCGTCCGGGATCGAGGTCGCCGAGCCCCAGGATGCCGCCGTGGAGCGCCACGTGGCCTTCGCCCGGCTGCATCGGAGCCGCGTCGTGCGAACCGCAGGGCGGTCCCGGGATGTGGGCGCAGGCTTCGCTGTTCGCCTCGCTCCCGGCGTCGTAGACGCGAACGATCCCGTCGTAGGGCGGATGGGTCGAGGCCGCGCCCATACCGCCGTCGGTGCTGCCGCCCATGGCGTCGGCCTCGCCACCGGAGCCCATGTCGGATCCCGTGTCGGATCCCATGTTGGAGGCCATGTCCGCGGCCATCGCGAGGTCCGTCCCCCAGAACGCGAAGGCGTCGTTGGTCACCACGAGCATGCCGAGCAGGCTGAGGTGTTCGTAGCCCTCGCGGACCTCGATGCGCAGGGTGACCGAGGCTCCCGGCGGCAGCACGCCGTCCGCGACGGCGACGTCGTACGCCCCCATGGCGCCGCCGGCCTCGGCGGCGAGCCCCGCGGTGGCGCCTTCCTCGGCGAGCGCGGCCAGCGCCGCCGACGCCGGCGCGCCGGGCGCGAAGGGCACGTAGTCGGCGCTGTGGCTGATGAGGATGGGCGGGGAGATCGGTTGCGGCGACGTGTTCGTGACGGTGACCTCGAGGCTCCGCTGCGCGAGCCCCGCGGCGAAGAAGAGGGCGAACGCCAGCGCGACGACCAGGCCGAAGCGTCG
This sequence comes from uncultured Trueperaceae bacterium, assembly GCA_965365745.1. Taxonomy (GTDB): domain Bacteria; phylum Deinococcota; class Deinococci; order Deinococcales; family Trueperaceae; genus CBDUCW01. Next base: position 7,318 of record CBDUCW010000069.1, on the reverse strand, counting down.
CGCCCGGCGCAGGGGCACCCTCCGGGGGGCGTACGGCGAGCCGGCCGATGGGCGAGGAGGAACGGACGGAAGCTGGGTCATGGATGACCCTCCTTTCGCTTCCGATTCTGGGAGCGGAGGCCTCACGGACGAATCCCGAGTCCTCACGAAACGGTCCCGCGGGCCTGCGTTCGGTCGCCCGCGGGCGCGCGGCCCGACGGCGGGCGTCCGCTCGTCGGCGCCCCGTCGCTCCGATCCCAGGCGTCGCCGACCGCGGCGCCTGCGTCTTCGCGTCCACACCAAGAGCGATGCATGAGTCGACGGCCGAGTCGGCGGTCGAGCGTCAACCTGCAGGCTTCGGGCTGCAGGGCTCAGCTTCCGCGCGACGCCGTCCCCGGCTCGACGTCCGCGCCGGAACGCCCGCGCTCGCCCCCCGAGCGCCGCGCGAGCGAGAAGCCCACCCGGGTGCCGTCGGCGTCGGACGTGGCCCACGCCGTGCCGCCGTGGATCTCGGCCACGCGCCGCACGATCGCGAGCCCGAGACCGCTCCCCTCGCCGCTGCGCCCCGCCTCGGCGCGCACGAAGCGCTCGAAGACGTGCGGGAGGGCCGCGGGATCGATCCCGGCCCCGTCGTCGCGGACCTCGTACCGCACCGCGGCCGGCCCGGTTCCGGCCTCTGCGCCCGCGCCCACCGCCGCTTCGGAGGGCAACTCGTCCCCGGCCGCCACCGCGACCTCGATCCGACCGCCGGCGTCGACGTGCTTGAGCGCGTTGTCGACCAGATTGGTCAGCGCCCGCTCCACAAGCTCGAGGTCGGCGTGGACCATGGGAACGGCGCCGTCGACGTCCAGCCCGAGTTCGACCCCCGCCGAGCGGGCGCGCAGCGCGAACTTCTGCAGCACGTCCGATGCGAGGTCGGCGGGCGCCAGCGGCTCGAGCCGAAGCGCCGCCTCGCCCTCGTCGAGCCGCGAGAGCTGCGCCAAGCGCTCCACGAGCCGCTCCAGACGCTGCGCCGCCCGCGTCGCGCCGGCGAGGTGCTCGTGCAGCGTCGTTTCGTCGCTCCCTCTCCCGCTGCCCTCCGCCCCAATCGAAGCGCCGGTCGGAGCGCCGGTCAAGTCGTCGCCGAGCCCACCGGCCGCCTCGAGGTAGCCGCGCAGCGCGGCGAGCGGCGTGCGCAGATCGTGCGACAGGTTGCCGACCCACTCGCGCCGCTCCGCCGCCGCCCGTCGCAGCGCCGCGACCTGCTCGCGGGCGCGGTGGGCGAGGCGCGCGACGTCGGCGCGCAGCTCGTCTAGATCGTCGGAGTTGCGGGCCGGCGGCGCCGGCACCGGCCCGTCGCCGTCCACGCGAAAGGCGCGCAGATCGGCCTGCAGCGTCCGCAACCGCCGCGTGAGCAGGCGCGCGGCGACGCCGCCCAGCACGAGCAGCGCCACCGCCACGCCGCCGGCGACCAGCCCGCTGAGCCGCAGGCTCGTGCTGTCGCGCACGCTGCGGGCGAGCGTCGCGCGATCGCCGTCGGTGAGCACGACGTACAGCCACCCCTGGTCCCCGGGCAGGCGCGCCGTCGACACCGCCGTGCGTCCGCCGCGCGACGGGTCGGGACCGAGCAGCGGCAGGCGGGCGGCGTCGGGGTCGCGGCGCGCCACCTCGAAGCGGGCGAGGAAGTCCGGCTCGATCCGGTCGATCCGCGGCGCCTGCTTCGCACCGTCCACCAGCAGCGCGCCGTCGGGTGCGAGCACGAAGATCTCGACCCCGGGATTCGTCATCGCCAAGGTGTCGACGAGCGAGGCCAGCATGGCCTCGTCGAGGCCGCCGTCGGCCATCAGGCCGCTGTCCTCCACCAGGCGCGCGGCGAGCTCGAGATCCTGGCGCTGGACGATCTCGAGGTGGTAGCGCGTCGCAGCACGCACCGACACGACGAGCAGCGCCGCGGCCAGCGGTAGCACCAGCGCGGCGACGGCGACCAGCAAGCGCCAGTGCAGGGCCCGCCAGGGTGCGCGTCTCCGACCCGCGGCGGCGCTCACGACTGGGGCGGGTCGAAGCGGTACCCGACGCCCCAGACGGTGCGAATGAAGGTCGGATCGCCGGGATCGGGCTCGAGCTTGGCGCGGAGCCGATTGATGTGCGAGTTCACGGTGTGGTCGAAGCCGTCGAACCCCGCCCCCCAGACGCGATCGAGCAGCTCGGCCCGCCGGAACACGCGACCCGGCGCGCGGGCGAACTGCTCGAGGAGGTCGAACTCGCGCGTCGTCAGATGCACGTCGCGGCCGTCGAGCTCGACCGTGCGGGCCCTCGGGTCGATCCGCAGCCGCCCGAACTCGAGCGGCTCGCCGCCCGCGTCGGCATGCGCCTGGAGCGCCGCCTTGCGGCGCAGCAGCGCCTTGACGCGCGCCGCGAGCTCGCGGAGGCTGAAGGGCTTGGTGACGTAGTCGTCGGCGCCGATCTCGAGGCCGACGACGCGATCGAGCTCCCCGCTCTTCGCGGTCACCATCAGCACCAGCACCTCGGGGCGCGCCGCCCGCACCCGGCGGCAGACCTCGAGGCCGTCGAGGGCGGGGAGCATCAGGTCGAGCACGACGACGTCGGGCGCGGGCCCGAGGTCGCCGAGCGCGCGCTCGAGCCCGACCGCGCCATCGCGCGCCACATCCACGTCGAAGCCCTCGCCCTGCAGCGTCGAGGCGATCAGGTGGGCGAGATCGGCGTCGTCCTCGACGACGAGGACGTGCGCGGCGTCGAGCGCGGCAGCCTGTGGGTGCGGATCGGTCACGCGATCATCGTGGCACAGCGCTCCTCACGGTTCCATCCCGGTGCGCCCGCCCCGTCGGCTCCGAACGGACCCGCCCGAGCCGCCCGGGTTGCGCACGCCGGACGGATACGCTGCGCCCATGGATGCGCTCTTCTCGTTCCTCAACCTGCTCCCGATGCCCGTCTGGCTCTCGATGATGCTCTTCCCGCGGGCCCGCTTCACGCAGCGGATGGTGCTGAGCCCGTGGCCGGTCGTGGCGGTGTCGGCCGTCTACGTCGTGCTGCTGCTCGCATCGATCGGACAGGGCATCCAGAGTGGCGACCCGCTCGCCTTCGACATGGCCGGCCTGCAGGCCGGCTTCGCGTCCGATCTCGGCTTCCTGGTGGGCTGGGCGCACTACCTCGCCCTCGACCTGTTCGCCGGGATCTGGATCTTCCGGGACGCGAAGTATTGGGGCAAGACCCCCACCCTGTTCCTGCTCTTCACGCTGCTCGCCGGGCCGCTCGGCCTCGGCGCCTACCTCGTGTGGCGGCGCCGCTGGGAGCGCGACGACCCGGTGCGCACGCTCAACTGAGCCCCAGCGCGGCCGGCGCCGGGCGCGGCCGCTAGAGCGGGGCCTCGGCCTTCGCCGCCGGCAGCGCGCTCGCGCCCTCGAAGGCGTTGACCTCTTCGATGAAGCGGCGGAACAGGTAGCGCGCGTCGTGCGGGCCGGGGCTGGCCTCGGGGTGGTACTGGACGCTGAACACCGGGTAGCGCCGGTGGGCCATCCCCTCGAGCGTGCCGTCGTTGAGGTTGATGTGCGTCGGCGCGAATTGCGCGCCCGGGATGCTGTCGATGTCGACGGCGTAGTTGTGGTTCTGCGAGGTGATCTCGACCTCGCCCGTGACCAGGTTCTTCACCGGCGTGTTCGCCCCGTGGTGGCCGTGCTTCAGCTTGTAGGTCGACCCGCCCACCGCCAGGCCGAGCAGCTGATGCCCCATGCAGATGCCGTACGTCGGCAGCAGCCCGAGGAGCTGCCACACCGTGTCGTGCGCGTACTTGGGACCGTCCGGATCGCCGGGACCGTTGCTGAGCACGAGGCCGTAGGGGTTCAGCGCCATGATCTGCGCCGGCGTCGTCTGGGCCGGCACCACGATGACCTCGGCGCCGGCCTGCTCGAGCTTGTACACGATCGAGTGCTTGATCCCGAAGTCGATGAGCACTACGCGCGGGTTCTCCTGGAAGGTGGGGCGGGCGTACGGGAGCTCCGTGGTCACTTCGGGCGTCATGTCGCGCCCGTCGATGTCCTCGTGCTCCTGCGCCTGGCGCACGAGGTCGGCCTCGAGCGCATCGGTGCGCTCGCCCGGCTCGAGGTGCTTGATCACGCCCTTGACGACCCCGCCCGTGCGCAGCCGCCGCGTCAGCGCCCGCGTGTCGATCCCCTCGATCCCCACGATCCGGTGCTGCTCCATGAAGCTCTGCAGGTCCTGGTTGGCGCGGTGGTTCGACGACGCCCGACTGAACTCGCGCACGATGAAGCCGCGCGCGAAGGGCTTGTTCGACTCCATGTCGTACACCGACACCCCGTAGTTGCCGATGTGCGGGTAGGTCATGGTGACGATCTGCCCGTGGTAGCTGGGATCGGTCAGGATCTCCTGGTAGCCGGTCATGGAGGTGTTGAACACCACCTCGCCGACCGTCGTGCCGGGCCAGCCGAAGGCGTAGCCGTAGTAGCAGGTTCCGTCTTCGAGCGCGAGGATCGCCGGGGGTTTGTCGAACAGCGCCATGGGGCCTCCGGTGGAGGATCGTAGCACCGGGGCCACCCCCGGCGCGTCGGCTCCGGTGAGGAGCGACGTGCTCCGCACCCGGCCTCCCCTATCCTCTGAGTACGGACTGCACCCGGACGCGCAGGATCGAGGCCGATCGCGTGGCCCGAACCGGCGCGCAGCTCGACCACTTCGAGGGGAGCCCGGCCACGATGAACCACGATGCCAACGACGATCCCGACGCCAACGAGCCGCGCGATTCCGCCGCCACGCCCGACGCCGAGGCGGAGCGCGGCGAGGAGCGTCGCCCACAGACGGCCGCCGCCCACGAGTTCATGGTGAAGACGAAGGGGGCGCCTTCGTCCGGCGTTCCGGAGGACGACGACGGCGGGTTCTCGCCGGGGCCGGCCGCCTCCGACGGCCCCGAGGGACTCCACATCCAGATGTTCAGCGTGCACGGCCTGATCCGCGGCACGAACCTCGAGCTGGGGCGCGATGCCGATACGGGCGGCCAGACGAAGTACGTCGTCGAGCTGGCCCGGGCCCTCGCCGCGCGCGACGACGTGGCTCGGGTGGACCTGTTCACGCGCCGCATCGAGGACGACGCCGTCTCGGACGACTACGCCCGCGAGATCGAACCTCTCGCCGACGGCGCACAGATCGTGCGCATCGAAGCGGGCGGCACGGCCTACCGCCGCAAGGAGCTCTTGTGGCCCACGCTCGACGCCTTCGTCGAAGGGGTGTTGCGGTTCAACCGCGAGCAGGGGATCACCCCCGACGTCGTGCACGGCCACTACGCCGACGCCGGGTACGTCGCGCTCGAGCTCGCCTCGTACCTCGGCCTGCCCTTGGTGTGGACCGGCCACTCGCTGGGACGCAACAAGGTCGAGGTGCTGCGCGGCGCCGGCGTCGACGACGAGGCCATGGAGCAGCGCTACAAGATCGCCCACCGCATCGACGTCGAGGAGGAGATGCTGCGCAAGGCCGACGTCGTCATCGCCTCGACGACCCACGAGGTCGAGCGCGGCTACGAGCTCTACGAGGGCCACGACATGGCCCAGTACCGCGTCATCCCGCCCGGGGTCGAGGTCGGCCGCTTCTACCCCTACTTCTACGACCTCGACGAGGGCTGGGATCCCGGCGAGTCGGTGATGCGCGCCCGGGTGCGGGTGCGGCGCGAGCTCGAGCGGTTCTTCAACGACCCCGAGAAGCCGATCATCCTCGCGATCAGCCGCCCCGACAAGCGCAAGAACATCGAGGGTCTGGTGACGGCCTACGGCGAGGACCCCGAGCTGCAGGCGATCGCCAACCTGGCGATCTTCGCCGGCGTCCGCAAGGACATCCGCGAGATGGAAGAGAACGAGCGCGAGGTGCTGACCGAGCTGCTCCTGCGCATGGACTTCCACGACCTCTACGGGAAGATGGCGCTGCCGAAGAAGCACGATCCCGACACCGACATCCCGGTGCTCTACCGGCTGGCCGCGGCCTCGCGCGGCGTGTTCATCAACCCGGCGCTGGTCGAGAACTTCGGGATCACCCTGATCGAGGCGAGCGCGAGCGGACTGCCGATCGTCTCGACCGACCACGGCGGGCCGCAGGACATCGTCGCCAACTGCGACTCGGGCGTGCTCATCGACGCCCGCGACACCGGCGAGATCCAGGATGCGCTCAAGCGCATCCTCGTCGACGAAGCGGCCTGGGATCGCTACAGCGAGAACGGCGTGAACGGCGCTCGCGAGCACTACGCGTGGCGGGCGCACGCCGAGAGCTACCTCGAGGCCCTCGAACCGCTGCTCGACGACGGCGCCGGCGCCCTGACCGACGCCGAATGGCGCACGACCATCGGTCGCCACCTGAGCGGCGTCGACCGGCTGCTGATCAGCGACATCGACTACACCCTGATCCACGAGGGGGACGACGAGCGCGCCGACGTCGAGGCCCTCGCCGAACTCGGGCGCCGCCTGGAGGACGCCGGCGTGGGATTCGGCGTGGCCTCGGGGCGCAGCCTCGAACTCGTCAAGGACGCGCTCGCACACCACGACCTTCCGCAGCCCGCGATCGTCATCTGCTCGGTGGGCAGCGAGATCTACTACGGCCCGGACTTCCTCCCGGACCGCGGCTACCGGCAGCACCTGCGCTACCGCTGGAAGCCCGAGGCGATCCGCGAGGCGCTAGCCGAGCTCGACGTCCTCGAGATGCAGGAGCCCGACCGCCAGAAGGACTTCAAGATCAGCTACTACCTCGAGGACGCCGACGCCCTGCCGGCGATCCACGACGCGCTCCAGGCCCGCAAGCTCCGCTACAACCTCATCTACTCGCACGGGCAGTTCCTCGACATCCTTCCCCACCGCGCCTCGAAGGGCAAAGCGATCCGCTACCTCAGCCACAAGTGGGGCGTGGAACCGGGCGACATCGCCGTGGCCGGCGACTCGGGCAACGACGAGGAGATGCTGCGCGGGCGCTTCCGCGGCATCGTCGTGGGCAACCACGCGCCGGAGCTCGCCGAGCTGCGCGGCGCCTCGCGGGTGTACTTCGCCGACGGGACCTACGCGCGCGGCGTGCTCGAAGGGCTCGAGCACTACGGCTTCGTGAGCCCAGCGGACTGAAGCGGCACCGCGGTGCGCGGCGCGGGCGCGCCTAGCGCCCGCGCGCCCTTCGCTGCAGCTTGTCGCGCTTGCCGGGCCCCTCCGGTCCGATCACGAGCATCGCGTACAGCGCGAGCAGGATCAGCGGCAGCGACACGAGCTGGGTGAGCGTGAACAGCCCCACGCCGGCCGCGTCGGGGCCCTCGCGCAGCAGGACCTCCCAGAACAGCGGGTTGTCGCGGAAGGGCTCCTCGATCACCGAG
>CBDUCW010000068.1:0-9591 GCA_965365745.1 uncultured Trueperaceae bacterium | reverse complement strand
ACTTCCGCAACGAGGGCATCAGCTACAAGCACAACCCCGAGTACACGATGCTCGAGCTGTACTGGGTCGGCAAGGACTACCTCGACATCCTCGACCTCGTCGAGTCGATGTACGCGAGCCTGATCGAGGAGCTCACCGGCTCGACGGTGCTCACCTACCAGGGGCAGGAGCTCGATTTCAGCCGCCCGTGGACGCGCGTCGACTACGTCACCGAGCTCGCCGAGCGCGCCGGCATGGACGTCGACCCGCTCGACGAGGACGCGCTCCGTGCCTGGACGGCCGAGCGCTACCCGGGGGCGGGCGACGACGGCGAGCCGCCGCTGGCCGAGCGGCCGATCAACCAGATCTACGACAAGCTCTACGACATCCACGTCGAGCCGCACCTGGTGCAGCCGACCTTCGTGATGGATCACCCGCAGGCGATCAGCCCGCTGGCGAAGAAGCACCGCAGCCGCCCCGGGCTCGTCGAGCGCTTCGAGCCGGTCGTCGTGGGGATGGAGCTCGGCAACGCCTTCAGCGAGCTCAACGACCCGATCGACCAGCGGGCGCGTTTCGAGCTGCAGCAGCGGCTTCGGGAGGGCGGCGACGACGAGGCGCACCCGCTCGACGAGGAGTTCCTCGCAGCGCTCGAGTACGGCATGCCGCCGACCGGCGGCCTCGGGCTCGGGATCGATCGCCTCGCGATGCTGCTCGCCGACGCGGCGAGCATCCGCGACGTGATCCTGTTTCCGCTGCTGCGTCCGGACGTCGACGGCTAGCCGCGCCGGCCGCCGACCGTGCGCCCGCGCCGGGCCGACGGCCGGCCCCCCGGAGCCGAGGGCTCCGGGCGTGCCTCGAGGCGCGCCTCAGGGCGCGCCGGCCCAGGACGCCTCGTCCCCGGCTTCGTGGCGTTCCAGGTGGGTGCCGATCGCGTCGCCCCAGGCGTGGATGCGCTGCCAGTCGCGGTAGTCCCCCGCGAGCCCGCGGAGTTCGCGGTTGCGCAGCCAATCGCCGAGCGACAGGTACGACGGCAGGATCTTGCCGCCGAAGACGGTCACGCCGTGCGGGTTCAGGTCTCCGCGCAGCGAGGCGAGCTCGGGCGGAAAGCTCCACCCGTCGAGCAGCGCCACCGGATCACCGTCGCCGAGCGCGCCGCTCGAGAAGATCCACAGCGGCCGGGCGCCGAGCGCCGGGACGTTGGCGGTGACGAACGAGCTCGCCGACGGAAGCCAGGCGCCCTCGTAGATGGCCGAGCCGAGCACGACCGCATCGTAGGCGTCGACGCGCAGGACGGCGTCGACGGAGCGCACGGCCACGCGGTGACCGTGGGCTTCGATCGATGCGCCGATCGCATCGGCGATCTCGCGCGTTGCGCCGTGGCGGCTGGCGAACGCGACCAAGACGTCCATGGCAGCTTCCTCCGTTCCTGCCTCGAGCCTAGAGCCGGCGGGGAGGGACGTGTGTCCCCGAAGCGCGCGCACGTAGAATGCCGCCCATGGACGATGGGACCGATTCGCTGTACCGCCCGCCCGCCTGGGTTCAGGACGCGGTCTTCTACCAGATCTTTCCCGACCGCTTCGCGCGGAGCGACGCGGTGCCCAAGCTGTCGAACCTCGAGCCCTGGGACGCCCCGCCCACGGTCTTCGGCTACAAGGGCGGCGATCTGCGCGGCGTGATCGAGCGGCTCGACCACCTCGAGGACCTGGGCGTGACAGCGCTGTACTTCAACCCGGTGTTCCAATCGGCGGCCAACCACCGCTACCACACCCACGACTACACGCAGGTCGATCCCATGCTCGGGGGAAACCAGGCGCTGCGCGACCTGCTCGACGCGGCGCACGCCCGCGGCATGCGCGTGGTGCTCGACGGCGTGTTCAACCACGCCAGCCGGGGCTTCCTGCCGTTCTCCGACATCCTCGAGAACGGGCCCGACAGCCCCTACCTCGACTGGTTCCACATCGAACGCTTTCCGCTCAACGCCTACGGCGGCGGCGAGATCGGCTACCACGCCTGGTGGAACCTGCCGGCGCTGCCCAAGCTCAACACCGACACGCCGGCCGTGCGCGAGTTCCTGTGGGACGTCGGAACCCGCTGGCTCGAGTTCGGCATCGACGGGTGGCGCCTCGACGTGCCGAGCGAGATCGACGACGATGCCTTCTGGCGCGAGTTCCGGCGTCGCTGCCGCGCGGTGAACCCCGAGTGCTACATCGTCGGCGAGATCTGGGACGAAGCCGACCGCTGGCTGCAGGGCGATCAGTTCGATGCGGTGATGAACTACCCCTTCACCCGCGCGGTCTTCGGCTTCGTCACGCACGAACGCAACGACGACGAGGTGGTCCGCAGCGGCTACGGGGAGATCGGCGACGTCGATGCCGAGGGATTCGGAGCCGCCCTCGACGACGTGTTCGGTCGCTATTCGGAGTCCGTCACCCGGGCGCAGCTCAACCTGCTCGGCTCCCACGACACGCCGCGGGTCAAGAACGTGCTGCTCGGCGACGAGGACGCGCTGCGGATGGCCTTCGATCTGCTGTTCGCCGCCCCGGGGGCGCCGTGCATCTACTACGGCGACGAGATCGGGCTCGACGGCGGGCACGACCCGGGCTGCCGCGAGGGCATGCCGTGGCCCGACGAGGCCGCCGAAGCGGGGGGCGCGGCCCCGGACGCGTGGGACGAGGCCGTGTTCGGCGCCGTGCAGGCGCTCGTCGCGCTCCGCCGTCGCCACGCGGCGCTGCGGCGCGGCGCCTGGGCCTGGCTCGGCGGCGAGGGCAGGGTCGGCGCCTTCGCGCGCTGGCTCGCGCCCGACCCCAGCGCCGCCGACGCAGCCGCCGACGCAGCCGCCGACGCAGCCGTCGACGCAGCCGCCATCGCAGCCGCCGACGAGGCCGCCGGGGGGTCCGTCGGCAGATCCGACGGCGACGGGACCGCGGAGGACCACCGGTCGACGGAACGAGCCGAGGACGCACCGAGCGTAAGCGACGCTGCGTTCGTCGTCGTCGCCAACGCGGGCGACGCCGCGGCAGCGCTGCCGACGCTCGCGGCGGCCGTCGCCGACGTGCCTGCCGGCCGCTACCGCGACGTACGGGGCGACTACGAGCTCGAGCTCGGGGACCGCGGTCTCGTCGGGCCTTCGGTCCCTGCCCGCTCCGTGCTGTTGCTCCGCCGCGCCCGGTAGGTCGGACCCTTCGTCCGGGGGCGGGACGCGACGCCACGGCGCCGACGGCGCGGCCCCCGTCTCTGCGGTCCGCATCGGCACCGTTTACGGGATGCGGTCCTCATCGATGCGGCCCACAAAGATGCGGCCGCGCGAATGCGCGGCCGCAACGACCCCTGTCACCGAGGTGTCCGCCGGGACGAACCCGTACGCCGGCGGCGCGTGAGCAGGGCGATGGCTTATGCGCCGACCGGGGTCAACGCCTCGGTGTCTTCTTCTCCCGTGCGGATGCGAACGACCTGCTCGAGCGGCGTGACGAAGATCTTTCCGTCGCCGATCTCGCCCGAGCGGGCGGCCGACACGATGGCATCGACCGTGGTCTTGAGGAATTCGTCGGAAACCGCGATTTCGATCTTCACCTTCTCGTGAAACTCGACGATGTACTCGGCGCCGCGGTAGCGCTCGACGACGCCGCCCTGGCCTCCGTGACCGGACACGCGGCTGATGGTGATGCCACGGACGCCGGCCTTGAAGAGGGCCTCTTTGACGGCGGGAAGCTTGTTGGGACGAACGATGGCTGTGATCAGTTTCATCATGTGGGCTCCGTTCTCCCGCGGGCGGCGCGGGGTGCGCCGACCGCGTGGGAGACGATTCGGGGGATCAGTCTCCGCCGACGACGACGGGGTCGTTCAGCGAATCGCTAGCGACGTACGCCATCGCGCCGTGCTCGGCGAGGTCGAGGCCGGCGACCTCTTCCTCGGGGCTGACGCGGAGTCCGACCGTGAAGCGGAGGATCAGGAACACCACGTAGCCGGCGACGAAGGCGGCGGCGCTGTAGGCGAGGGTGCCCACGAGCTGGATGCCGAAGCCGGCGGCGTTCGAGAAGACGGCGACGGCGAGGGTGCCCCAGATGCCGCAGACGCCGTGGACGCTGATCGCGCCGACGGGATCGTCGATCCGGAGGCGGTCGAACATCAGCACCGACAGGACGACGATTACGCCGCCGATGGCGCCGGCGAGCACCGCAGAGATGCCGGCGACGACGTCGGGGCCGGCCGTGATCGACACGAGCCCGGCGAGGACGCCGTTGATGGTCATCGAGAAGTCCGGCTTGCTGAACAGGATCCAGGAGAAGAGCAGTGCGACGACGCCCCCGGCCGAGGCGGCCAGGTTCGTGTTCACGAAGATATTGGCGACGGCGGTCATGTCGCCGGCGGTCGAGAAGGCCAGCTGCGAGCCGGGGTTGAAGCCGAACCAGCCGAGCCACAGCAGGAACACGCCGAGGCCGGCCAGGGTCATGTTGTGGCCCGGCATGGCGTTGACGCGCCCGCCGCTGAAGCGACCGAGCCGCGGCCCGATGGCGAGCACGGCGCCCAGCGCGGCGAAGCCGCCGACGGCGTGGACGATCGAGGACCCCGCGAAGTCGTAGAAGCCGGCCTGCGAGAGCCAGCCGCCGCCCCACTGCCACTGCCCCAGGAACGGGTAGATAAGGCCCGTCATGACGATGGAAAAGATGAGGTAGGCGCCGAACTTCATGCGACCGCCGATGGCGCCTGACACGATCGTCGCGGCCGTGGCGGCGAAGACCATCTGGAAGAAGAAGTCGGCGGCGGGCGCGAAGCTCGACTCGTAGCCCGACAGGAACAGGCCGCTGCCGTACATGATGCTGAAGCCGACCGCCCAGTAGGCGAGTCCAGCGACGGCGAAGTCGGCATAGTTCTTCATGAAGATGTTGATGACGTTCTTGCCGCTGTGCAGTCCGGCCTCGAGCAGCGCGAAGCCCGGCTGCATGAAGGCGACGAGGACGGCGAAGAAGAGGAGGGCGAGGTTGTCGAGCGCGAAGGCGAGCTCGGCGACCGTGTCCTCCTGCCCGAATGCGGCACCTGCGAGGAGCAGGATGCCCAAGATCCGTAGCGTGTTGGTGGTCCGTTTCATGAGTACCTCCCTAGAGTGCGCCGCAGCCACGCGGCGGGGCACAGCGTATGGCGTCATTGTGCAAACTGTCAAGCGCGAAGATGTCAAATGACACAAAACTGAATGACGCTGGGCACGAAATCAGGCAAATCGTGCAATCTGCGCACAGAAATCGTGACACAGTGCATGTGCGAGTGAACACCACGCATGCTTGGGGCCGTCGCCCCCGAACCCACCGGTCGGACCGATTCGGCGGGTCGGAACGACCGTTCCGGCCCGGTTTGGGCACCTCCGTCGCCGTTCGCGCCGCGCTCCGACCGGCGGCGGCCCTGCGCATACAGCGACCCGAAGCTGCCGGGCGCGCCGGTACACTCGCGCCATGACAGCAGCCAGCGACGCGACGACTCCGCCCACCTCCACTTCGCAGATCCGGCTCACCGTCCAGAACGACGGCGACGGCGTCACCGACATCGCCTGGGAGGCCGACGATGCGGCCGCCGCCGGGGTGTCGCCCGGCCCGCAGCCCGCGCGAGCGATGTTCCTCGCCCTGTGGGACGCCGAGGCCCGCAACGCCTTGCGCATCGATCTGTGGACCAAGCAGATGACGGTCGAGGACATGCACGACTTCGTGTTCCAGACGCTGCTCACGCTGGGCGACACCGTCAAGAGCGCCACCGGCGACGACGATCTGATGAGCGAACTGAAGATCTTCGCGCGCCAATACGCCGAACGGGCCGTCGCCAACCAGAAGGGCCGCTGAGCTGCGCGCAACGGTCCTCGCCTGCGGCTGGCTCGGCGGCGCCCTCGCGCGCTCGCTCGCGTCGGACGGACACGACGTGGTGGGCACCACCACGACGTCGGCGAAGGCGAGGCGCCTCGAGCGCGAGGGGATCTCGATGCGCCTGCTTCGCCTCGACCCGCACCCGGCCGGCGAGCTCGACGGCGTGTTCGACGCGGAGGCGCTGATCCTGTGCGTTCCGCCGACGCCGTTCGACGACTACGTCGGGAGCGTCGGGGCGGCCGCGCGCGAAGCCTTCGACGGCGGCGTCCCGCGCCTCGTCTTCACGAGTTCGACGTCGGTGTACCCGTCGCGGCGTCCCCCGCTGCGCGAGGTTCCCGTGACCGAGACCGATGCTCCGGTCGGGGTCGATCGTCTCCCGGCCGAGCTCGGATCGCGCGGACGCCGCATGCGGGCCGCGGAAGCGGCGGTGCGCGCGGCGCATCCCGGCGCCACGATCCTCCGGCTCGGGGGGCTGCGCGGCCCGGACCGTTCGCCGGCGCGGTTCCTCGCGGGTCGACGTGGCGTGGACGGCCCCGACGCGCCCGTGAACCTCGTCCATCGCCACGACGTGGTGGCGGTCGTGCAGGCTCTGCTGACGGAGCCGAACGAGGGTGCGCTCCGGGGCGAGGTGTTCAACGTCGTCGCACCGGGGCACCCGGCACGGGGCGACTACTACCCCGCGGCGGCCCGCAGTGCGGGGCTGGAGCCGCCCATCTTCGCGTCCGCGCCGCCCGAGGGGTCGCCGGGGAAGCGCGTGTCGTCGGCCAAGCTCCGGGCCGCCCTCGGCCTGGAATTCCGGTCGCCGACGGAGGTTCCGGCCGCCCCGTAGCCGCCGCCCGCAGGCCGGAATGCGCACCGCGACCCCATGGCGCGCCGCCGCGCGCCGTAGCCTGAAGGCATGCGCATCGTGATCGCCCTCGCCCTCCTCGCGTTCGCCCTGGGGTTCGCGCAGGGCGACCCGTGGACCGGTGCCGAGCTCGCCTACGTCGGTCCGGACGGGCGCGTCTACGCCGGCCGGACCGACGGGGCCGAACCGGTGGCGGTGTCGGCGCTCGGCGAGCGCGCGCAGTTCCCGTCGTGGTCGCCCGACCGTGCACGCCTCGCGGCGATCGTGAGCGACGGACGTCGCGGGCGGCTCGTCGCATTCGACGCACCGCGCGCGGAGCTCGAGCTCTACGCGGCCGACGGCCCCCGGGCGCCGATCTACCACGCCTGGTCGCCCACGAGCGACGCCGTGGCGGTGCTGGCCAACGAACCCGAGGTGGGGCTGGCGCTCCACGTCGCCGACCTCGACGACACGACGGAAACCCGACGGCTCGCCGTCGGGAGCCCGTTCTACTGGGACTGGACCAACGACGGCCGCGGCTTGTGGATCCACAGCGGCTTCCAGGGTCCGGGGGCCCGCTTCGGGCCGACCGCGGCCCGCGAGGACACGCTCGACGCCAACTTCGACGCGCCCGGATTCTTCCAGGCCCCCGACCTCTCGCCGAGCGGCGCGTGGGTCGCGTACTCGGCGTTCGCCGCCAACGGCGACCGGCGCGTGACGCTCGCACCGCTCGGCGACGGGCCGCAGCGCCAGCGTCGCCAGCTCGCGCACGAGGGGCTCGTGGCGCTCGCGTGGAGTCCGACCGAAGACGTGCTGGCCTTCACCGCACCCGAGGGACCGGTGGCGCGGTCGATCGGACCGCTGCAGCTGCTCGACGCCCGCGACGGCTTCCTGCGCCCGCTGGTGGATGCACCGGTGCTCGCCTTCTTCTGGTCGCCCGATGGCCGCCGCATCGCCTTCGTGACCCTGGTCGGCGACGGCCCGGGCGGCGGCGGCGTGGCGCGCACCGCGCCCGGGACGATCGACGCGCAGCGGGTGCAGCGGGGCGGGCTGCCGCTGCTGCAGCTCTCGGTGGTCGACGTCGACGTCGGCGACGTGCGACCGTTGACCGTGTTCTCGCCCACGCGGCAGTGGCTGGGGCAGTTCCTCCCCTTCTTCGATCAGTACGCACGAAGCCACCGCGTGTGGTCGCCGGCATCCGACGCGATCGTGCTCCCGATGCGGGATGCGGACGGCCTGCCCGTCGTGACGGTCGTCGGCCTCGACGGCGCGGCGACCGTGGTCGGCAGGGGCGACATGCCCTTCTGGCGCTGAACGCTCGTTGGGGACGATGCACGCGGCGAAGTTGGCCTACACTTAGGACACTCTGCAGGAAGCACTGCCGGGCGAACCGCCCGGACCCGTGACACCCACGTCGATGCCGTGGCCGTCCCACGCGATCGACGCGAAAGGACGCCCATGAAACGCATCGCGCAGGCCCCCCCCGACAGCGGCCGCGTCGCGCTCGGCCGGACGCTCCCGTCGCTGCTCGCCGAGGCCGTACGCGAGAACCCGAATCCGACGGCGCTGAACCAGCGCACCGACGACGGCGGGTGGATCCCCATGTCGTTGGAGACGTTTCGGCGCCGCTCGCAGCACCTCGCCCTCGCGTTCCGCGACGCCGGTCTGCGGGCGGGCGACCGGGTGGCGCTGTTCACGCACTCCGACACGTCGTTCTGCCTGGCCGACATGGGCTCCCTCATCGCGGGCCTGGTCGACGTGCCGATCTACATCACGCACGCCGAGGCGGCGATGCGTCACATCCTGGTCGAGAGCGAGGCGCGGGCGCTCGTCGTTTCCGACGCTGCGCTCTACGAGACGATCGCCCCGGTCGTCGCTCGGCTCGCCGCGGCCGGGGAGGGCAACCTCGAGTTCGTGGCGTTCGTGGCGACGCCCGCGTCGATGCCGGAGCTCCCCGACGGACTCGGCGGAACGACGTTCGATGCGCTCGAGGCGCGCGGAGCCGAGCTTCATGCGGAGGACCCGGAGCGAGCGCAGCGCTACGAGGATGCGCTCGACGCTTCGGACTTGGCGACGCTGCTCTACACCTCGGGAACCACCGGCCTCCCCAAGGGCGTGATGCTGAGCCACGAGAACATCTCGTCGAACGCCATCGCTTCCTTCACTGGCCTGACCACGCTGAAGCGCGGGCCCGAGGAGGTCGTACTGTCGTTCCTCCCCCTCACGCACATCTTCGCGCGCACCCTGCAGTATGCGAACTTCTGGTACGGCGTCAGCACGTACTACTCCCACCCCGACCTGATCCGCGAGGACTTCCAGACGGTGCGGCCCACGATGTTCGCCTCGGTTCCGCGTGTGCTCGAGCGCGCGTTCGAGCGCATCCAGGCGACCGGGGCCGCCCTGACCGGGTTCAAGCGCAGGGTGTTCGACTGGTCGATGAAGGTCGCGGCCCGGTACGACGTCGAGGCGCCGCTGACGGGCTTCGACGGGCTGCAGCTCAAGGTCGCCGACCGGCTCGTGCTGTCGAAGTGGCGCGAGGCGCTCGGCGGGCGCGTCCGCACGATCCCCGTCGGCGGCGCGGCGCTGCGGGCCGAGCTGGTGAACATGTTCGGCGCCGCCGGGATCGACATCCTCCAGGGCTACGGCCTGACCGAAACGAGTCCGGTGGTGTCGTTCAACCGCGCCGGCTTCAACCGAGCCGGGTCGGTGGGTCCGGCGCTGGCCGGGACCGAGATGGCGATCGCCGACGACGACGAGGTCCTCGCCCGCGGTCCGCACATCATGTTGGGCTACTACCGCCAGCCCGAGCTCACCGAAGAGGTGATCGACGACGACGGCTGGTTGCACACCGGCGACCTCGGCAGCATCGACGAGGACGGCTACCTCACGATCACCGGACGCAAGAAGAACCTGTTCAAACTGTCGACCGGCAAGTACGTC
>CBDUCW010000067.1:0-9668 GCA_965365745.1 uncultured Trueperaceae bacterium | reverse complement strand
TTCCTCTATGTCACGCAGCGCGAGCAGGCTGCAGTCCTCTTCGTTCAGGATTCCCATGGCGCGCACGATTAGCGCGGCCCGGGCATCCTTGTGCCTGCGAATCTCGTGCCTACACCGCTGGCACGTGGCTGCGCTGCTCGGACTCCCAGCGCGCGAGCCCCTCGCGCAGCTTGCCCAAGAAGTCCGACTCGACCGAGTCGCGCGCCCGGCGCAGGGCATTGGCCACCGCCACCGCGTCGCTGCTCCCGTGCCCGATGAAGGCGTAGCCGTCGACCCCGAGCAAGGGCTGGGCGCCGTACTGGCCAGGGTCGAGCCGCGCAGCGACGCCGCGCAGGGCGGGGCGGGCGAGCCATCCGCCGAGCCGAGCGCGCAGCGAGCTCGCGAGGGCCTCGCGAATCCAACCGAACAGCGCCCGTGCCTCCCCCTCGGCGAGCTTCAGGATCACGTTCCCGGTGAAGCCGTCGGTGACGACCACGTCGGTCACGCCCTCGAGCAGATCGCGCCCTTCGACATTTCCGTGGAACGCGAGGCCCGGCGCGGAGGCGAGCAGCTCGTACGCATCGCGGGTGAGTTCGTTCCCCTTGCCCGCCTCCTCGCCGATGGACATGAGACCGACGGTCGGACGCTCGAGCCCCCACACCTCGCGGACGTACACCGCACCCATCAGAGCGAACTGACGCAGGTGCAGCGGCCGACAGTCGGCGTTGGCCCCGACGTCCAGGAGCGCCGACCATCCGCGGTTCGTGGGGATCTGCGCGAGGATCGCGGGGCGTTCGACTCCGGGCAAGCGGCCGAGCGTCAGCAGGGCCGCCGCCATCGTCGCGCCGGAATGCCCCAACGACACGCAGGCCGAAGCCTTGCCCTCCTTGACGAGGCGCATGCCGACCATCACGCTGCTATCGCGGCGCTTGCGCACGTCCGAAGCCGCGTCGTCCATGGCGATGACATCCCCCGCGTGTTCGATCGCCAGGTCGGCGCCGCGCGACGCGAGCTCCGCCCGGAGGGTGCCCTCGTCGCCGACGAGCACCACGTCGATGCCGGCCCGAACGGCATCGAGCGCGCCGTCCACGGCAGCGGCCGGCATGCGGTCGCCGCCCATGGCGTCCAGGGCGATGGGGATCGGGTCCATACCGCGCCAGTATAGCTGCGCCGATGGACGCTGCGATTCCTCGGAAGTCGCGGAGCAGCGCTATGCTTTCGCCGATGGAGTTCCGTACCTTCGAAGCCCCGGCTGGTGAGCGCCTCGACGTGGCGATCGCCATATCGCTCGAGTTCTCGCGAACCTTCGCCAAGAACTTGATCGACGACGGCTACGTCACGATCGACGGTCGGCCCGTCGGGAAGCCGGCGACGAAGCTGCAGGGTAGCGAAGTCATCTCGGTGGCGATCCCGCCGGCGGCGCCGCTCATGATCGAGCCGGAGGACATCGACGTACCGATCCTGTACGAGGACGACCGCATGGCAGCGATCGACAAGCCGCCGGACCTCGTCGCGCACCCCACCGCGACGGTGCGCACGGGGACGGTCGTCAATGCGCTGCTCGGCCGCATGCGCCTGTCGAAGGAGGCGCGGTCGGACCCCACCGAAGAGGATTACCGCCCCGGCATCGTGCACCGCCTCGACAAGGACACGTCGGGCGTGATGGTGGTCGCCAAGGACGAGGCGACGCACCGGCACCTCTCCGACTCCTTCAAGCAGCGGCTCACGGTCAAGGAGTACGTGGCGATCGCCGTCGGCGATCTCGACGACGCGGTCGACCTCGAGGCTCCGATCGGCCGGCACCCCGTCAAGCGGCAGATGATGACCGTGGGCGGCAGCAATCCGAAACGCGCCACGACGCGCTTCCGCGTCGTCGCGCGCGCCAACGGCCACGTGCTCGTCAAGGCGAAGCCCCGCTCTGGGCGCACCCACCAGATTCGGGTCCACCTGGCGCACCTCGGCGCGCCGGTCCTCGGCGACGAGACCTACGGGCGCGCGTCGGACCTCATCGACCGGCAGGCGCTGCACGCCTTCCGCCTCACCCTCCCGCACCCGCTCGACAACCAGGCGATCACCTTCGAGGCGTCGGTGCCCTCCGACATGGTGCAGGCGTGGCTCCGGATCGGCGGGAGCTGGCCTCCGGCACCGGACGACGACGTCCACTGATGCCGCTTCCCGTGTCTCCCCTCCTCCTCGTCGCGCTCGCGGCCGGGCTGCTGGGGGCCACGGCCGCCGTGCTCTCGCTCCGCTCGCTGCAGCGGCGCCGGGTGACCGCCGGAGGCGGCTGGTTCGTCGTCGGCATCGTGTTCGCCATGCTCGCGGGCGCCGCGTCGCTGCTGGCCTTCGGAACGGTCGGCTACCGCAACCTCACGCACGAGACGTCGGCGGCGACGGTGACCTTCCAGCGGACCGGACCCGACCGCTTCGTGGCCACGCTCGAGCGGCCCGGCGACGAACCGCGGATCTTCGAGGTCGCCGGCGACGCCTTCGTGGTGGAAGCCCAGATCCTCAAGTGGCACCCCGCCGCCGCGGCGCTCGGGCTCCGGACCGGGTACGCGCTCGAGCGACTCACCAGCCGCTACGACGCCGTCGCCGACGAGCGCAGCCGCCCGCGCACGGTCGTCGACCTCGATACGGATCGCCGCGTCGACGCCTTCGACGCGATCCGCCGATGGCCCCAACTCGCTCCCTGGGTCGATGCCACGTACGGCTCGGGCACCTATGCCCCCATGCTCGATGGCGCGCGCTACGACGTGCGCGTCTCGACCAGCGGACTCCTGCTGCGCCCCTTGCGACCGTGATCGAACGGCGGTCGGTATGATCCGTGGACCCGCTCTCGACCGACCCGGCCGGCCTTGCCCCGGCCTCCGTTCGCGCAATCTGGAGACCTAGGTGACCACGACCCCCGCCGAGCCGCACTGGGACCTCGCATCGATCTATCCGTCGCTCGAGAGCGAAGCCTTCGCCTCCGATCTCGCTTCCGCGGAGACCGAGGTGGCCGCGCTCGAAGAGCTCGTCGCAACGCACGCCCTGGGGAGCGGGCGCGACCTGGGCGACGCCACCGCGACCGTGTTCGAAGCCGTCGTCGACGGCACGAACCGCATCGAGGATCGGCTGTCGACGCTCCTCGCCTACCTCGGCCTGACCATCTCGGTCGACGCCTTCGACGACTCCGCGCAGGCCCAACGCTCGAGCCTGACGCCGCTGCTCACGAGGCTGTCCACGGCGGCGACGCGCGTCACGGCGTGGCTCGGGTCGATCGACGTGGAAGCGCTGTGCGAGGCGACGCCGGTCGCCGCGGAGCGACGCTACGCGCTCGACCGCGCCGAGATCGACGCGCGCTACCTGATGTCCGACGACCTCGAGGAGCTCGCCGCGGCGCTCGTGCCCTCGGGCGGCGAGGCTTGGGGCCGGCTCCACGGGAGCCTCACGAGCCGTCACACCGTTCGCGCCGACATCCCGGGGCGCGACCCCGGCGCCGAGTACGCGCTGTCGCAGCTCAAGAACCTCCAGTCGGACGCCGATCCGTCGGTGCGGCGCGCTGCCTTCGACGCGGAGCGCGACCTGCTCGACCGCGATGCGGTCGCCTTCGCGGCGGCGATGAACGGTGTCAAGGGCCAGGTCCGGGAGCTGAGCGATCGGCGCGGCTGGGCGCACCCGCTCGATGCCTCGCTGCACGCGAACGCCATCGACCGCGACAGCCTCGCCGCGATGCAGAGCGCATGTCGGGAGGCCTTCCCCGCGTTCCGCCGCTACTTCGCCGCCAAGGCCGGCCTGCTCGGCAAGCCGGCGCTCGACTGGTGGGACCTGCGCGCTCCGCTGCCGGGCATCGATGGGGGTTCGTTCACCTGGGACGAAGCGAAGCGCTTCGTCGAGGCGCAGTTCCTGACCTACGACCGGCACCTCGGCGAGTACGCCCGCACGGCCTTCGACCGCGGGTGGATCGACGTGCCGCCGCGCAAGGGCAAGCGGAGCGGCGCGTTCTGCATGCGGGTGGTCGGTGCCCGCGAATCGCGGATCATGCTCAACTTCGGCGGAACGCTCGACGATGTGTTCACCCTGGCGCACGAGCTGGGGCACGGCTATCACAACCAGTGCATGTTCGACGCCGACCGGGACGCTTGGCAGCGCTCCACGCCGATGACCCTCGCGGAGACGGCGAGCATCTTCTGCGAAACGATCGTCGTGTCGGCGCTGCTCGACGAGGCCGACGACGAGACGGCGCTGGCGATCCTCGAGCAGGACCTCCAGGGGACCGCCCAGCTGGTCGTCGACATCGACAGCCGCTTCCGATTCGAGAAGGCCGTCTTCGACCGCCGCGCCGAACGCGAATTGTCGATCGACGAGTTCCGGGGCATCATGCTCGACGCGCAGGCCGCCACCTACGGCGAGGGTCTTCGCGGCGACACCCGACACCCCGACATGTGGGCTCAGAAGGGCCACTACTACTCGGCGCACCGCAGCTTCTACAACTACCCGTACACCTTCGGCTACCTGTTCGGCCTCGGGCTCTACGCGGCATTTCGCGAGAATCCCGACGGCTTCCAAGCGCGGTACCGCGAGCTTCTGGCGTCGACGGGCATGGCCGACGCCGCGACGCTCGGCGCCCGCTTCGGCATCGACATCCGCGACCCGGATTTCTGGCGCTCGAGCCTCGTTGTCGCGCGTGATCGGGTCGATCGTTTCGAGCGGCTGGCTGCCGGTACCCCGGCAGGGTAGGGAGCACGATGAACGCACGCGACCTCTTCGATCTGAACGGAACCACGAGCGTCGTCATCGGCGCGGGCTCGGGCATCGGGGAGGCCGCGGCACGCGGTCTCGCCGACGTGGGCGCCCACGTCGTCTGCACGGACCTCGACGGCGACGCGGCCGAGCGCACCGCCCAGGCCATCCGCGAGGCCGGCGGGAGCGCGGAGGGGCGCCGCGTCGACATCACCGATCCGGCCGATCTCGACGTGCTCGTCGCGGGGCTCGAGCGGATCGACTCGCTCGTCTGCACGCCGAGCGTGAACGTGCGCAAGCCGCTGCTCGAGATCGAGGACGACGAGTTCCAACGCGTCGTCGATCTGAACCTCAAGGGCACGTTCAACGCGCTGCGCGCGGCCGGACGGTGCATGGCCCAGGCGGAGCGCGGAAGCATCGTCGTGTTCAGCAGCATTCGCAGCCAGGTCGTGGAACCCGGCCAGGGCGTCTACGCGGCGACGAAGGCGGGCGCCCTCCAGATGGTGCGCGCCTTGGCCGCCGAGCTCGGCCCGCTCGGCGTGCGCGCCAACTGCATTGCGCCCGGCGTCGTCGAAACGCCCCTGACGAGCCAGATCAAGGACCACCCCGAGTGGTACGACGCCTACGCGCAGCGGAGCGCGCTGAAGCGCTGGTCGCAGCCCGAGGAGCTCGTCGGGGCGGTCATCTACCTGTGCGCTCCGGCCTCGTCCTTCGTCACCGGCACCTTGCTCGTCGTGGACGGCGGATGGCTGGCCGTCGACGGGCGCTTCGACCCGCCGCTGTGAGCGGAGCGACGATTCGCTCTAGGCGCGGAATCGGTCGGTTGCCGGCGGCACGCCAGCGGGCGACGAGGATCGCGCACCCTCTGCGGCGGGCGACGGCACCGCGAGCGGCGTCGGCGGATCCGACGATCCCGTGACCGATCTGCCTGCGCTCGCTCGGGCCGCGGCCGACGCCGTCGACGCCGACCGCGTCATCGCCTTGGCACGCGACTTGGTGCGCATCCGCAGCGTCGTCGACACGGACGCGGGCACGACGGAGGCCGACGCCGCGCGGTTCGTGGCCGACACGCTCGCGGCAGCCGGGCTCGATCCCATCGTCGAGGAGGTCGCCCCGGGACGGCCGAACGTGATCTGCGACTGGAGCGGGTCCGGCTTCACGCCCGAGCGCGACCGCACGCTGATGTTCGAGGGGCACACCGACGTCGTCACCGAAGGCGACCCGTCGGCGTGGGCGGTCCCACCGTTCGAAGGCCGAATCGTCGACGGGCGCCTGGTCGGACGGGGGAGCGCCGACATGAAGGCCGGCGTTGCGGCCGCCATCGGCGCAACGCTCGCGGTGCGCGCCGTCGCGCCCGACCTCCCGGGACGAATCCGCCTCGGAATCGTCGTCGACGAAGAGGGCATGATGCTCGGGATCAAACACTTCATCGCGAGCGGGTGGGCCGACGACGTCGACGGTGCGATCGTCTGCGAACCCGAAGAGAACGAACTTTGCCTGGTCCAGAAGGGGGCGATGCGGGTCCGCATCGACGTGCGTGGCCGGATGAGCCACGGGGCGATGCCCTACGCCGGAGTGAACCCCCTGCGCGCAGTCGGTCGGTTGCTCGTGGGACTCGAGCGCATCGAGGCCGACGAGCAGGCACGCTGCGGCGAGCATCCGCACTTGGGGCTCCCGTGGATCACGCCCACGATCCTTCGCGCACCGGTCCGAGGGGAGGCGCAGTCCAACGTGGCGCCCGAAGCCGCGAGCGTGAACCTCGACATCCGTACCGTGCCGGCGCAGGATCACGAGGCCCTCATGGCCGCGATCCGGGCGCTGGCTGCCCGCGTCGCGGACGAGGTGCTCGCCGAGAGCACCGCGGCGGAACCCCGGCTCGACATCGCCGTGGACTGCTTCGAGTCACGGCCCTCCACCGAGACGGCGCCGGACGACCCGCTCGTTCGCGCCTTGCAGGCCGCCTACCGGCCCGTGCTCGGGAAGCCCGTGCGCTTCGGGGGTGTGCCCGGGGCCACCGACGGCACGTTCCTGTCGGCGGAGGCCGGCGTGCCGATCGTCACGGTGGGCCCCGGAGACCGGGAGATTCCGCACCAGGTCGACGAGTTCGTCCGCGTCGACGAAATGGTCGCCTCGGCCCGGCTTTACGCTGCCGCCGCCATCGTGTACCTTGGCGCTATCCGAGACTGATTCCGCGTTCGTCGGAACGAACGCCTCCGCCGTAGGCTCCGCACGGAGCGACGGCACGGCCGTCGTCCGGTGCGAGTCCGCCTTCAGCGTTCGCGATCTCGTCTCCCCACCCCCCGGCTCTCGAGGAGGTCCCCATGTCCCTCACCGCCACGCGCTCCCTCCGATGGCTCTCCGTCGCGTTCCTGGCCCTGGCCGCGTTCGCGCTCCTGACGATCGGCTCCGCGCAGGACGCCCCCCCGCCCCAGTACGGCGGCGAGGTCGTCGTCGCCATCACCGCCGATCCTCCCGGCTGGGACCCCTCGGCCTCGACGTCGCAGGAGATCCCCCGCGTCGTGTACCACAACGTCTTCGAGGGCCTGGTCCGGTTCGACAGCAGCGGCGACATCGTGCCGGCGCTGGCCACGCAGTGGAGCGTGTCGGACGACGGGCTCCAGTGGACCTTCCAGGTTCGTGACAACGTCCTGTTCCACAACGGCGACGCCCTCGAGCTGAGCGACATCGTGGCGAAGTTCGATCGCGCCCGCGATCCGGACTCCGGGCACACCCATCCCGAGTACTACGCCGCGATCGAAACGATCGAGACCGACGCCGCAGCCAACTCCGTGACCTTCGTGCTGTCGGAGCCGAGCTCGAGCCTGCTCTACAACCTCGCCCGGCCCGATTCGGTGATCTACCCGGCCGAGCTCGCCGAGACCCAGCGGAGCGAACCGGTGGGAACCGGACCGTTCGTGTTCGTCGACTACCTCGAGGGCAGCGAAGTGCGGCTCGAGAAGTTCGACGACTACTACCTCGAGGGTGTCCCCTACCTCGACGCGGTCACCTTCCGCATCATCGGTGACCCGAACACGCGCTTCGCGGCGCTGCAGGCCGGGGACATCGACCTGATCGGCACGGCGCTGCCGCCGGAGCAGTACCTCCAGGCGACATCCACTGCGGGCCTCAAGGGCACCGAGGGAACCGCGACGACCGAGATCACGCTGGCGATGAACAACAGCCGCGGTCCGCTCGCCAATCCGCTCGTGCGGCAGGCGATCACCCACGCCATCGACAAGGAAGCGATCGTCGACGGCGCGATGTTCGGCCTCGGCACCGTGATCGGTACGCACATGAGCCCCGCCGAGTCGTACTACATCGACCTCACCGACACGTACCCGTACGATCCCGCGCGGGCCCGCGAGCTCCTCGCCGAAGCCGGCTACCCCGACGGATTCTCGATCTCCTTCGAACTTCCCGAGCCCTACAACATCGAGCGTCGCAGCGGGCAGGTCATCGCCCAGCAGTTGGCCGAGGTGGGGATCGACGTCGATCTCAGCGTGGTCGAGTGGGGAACCTGGATCCAGCGGATCTTCCTCGGTGCCGACTACGACATGACCATCATCGGCCACTCCGAACCGCGCGACATCAGCATCTACGGCAATCCCGGCTACTACTACCAGTACGACAACCCGCAGATCGGCGCGCTCCTCGCCCAGGCCGAGGTCTCGCAGAACGCTCGCCTCCAACGCGCCGCCTACCAGCAGATCGCGACGATCATCGCCGAGGACGCGGTGAACGTGTGGGTATTCAGCCCGCCGTACCTGGTGGCCGCACAGGACGACGTGTACGGCTTCTGGACCGATCAGCCCACGCCGTCGATCGACGTCACGGGCGTCTACCGGGCTCGCTGATCCCGACCGTGCTACCGGGGCGACGCCACCCATGGCGTCGCCCCCCTTCTGTGGCCCGCCAAGCCCCCTCGAGACCGCGGCGCTCGGATGCCCGGCCCGCGCATGCCGGGCACGTGGATGCTCGGAACGACGGAGCTCGGGGTGCAGGCGCTCGACGTGTGAACGCCCGCGGGCCGGTTCCGGTACCGTCGGGCATGTCGGGTGATCCCCCGTGACGGCCTACATCGTGCGGCGCTTCGCCACCGCGCTGCTGAGCATCGTGCTCGCATCGATCCTCGTGTTCGGTGCCCTCCTGGCCGTTCCCGGCGATCCGGCCGAGGTGATCCTCGGCATGAACGCGAGCCCCGAAGCGCTGGCGGCCCTTCGAACCCGTCTCGGCCTCGACACGCCCGCCCCGCTGCGTTACCTCCAGTGGCTCGGCGGCGTGGTCACCGGTGACTTCGGCCAGAGCCTGAATTTCCAGCGGCCGGTCGGCAGCCTCATCGTCGACCGCCTCGAGGTCTCGGTGCCGCTCGCGCTCGGTGCCGCCCTCATCGCCACGCTCATCGCGTTGCCGCTGGGGACCTTCGCAGCCCTGCGCAAGGGATCTCCGTTGGATCCCATCGTGATCGCGATCTCGCAGGTCGGTGCCGCGGTGCCGTCGTTCTGGCTCGGCCTGCTCTTCATCCTCTTCTTCGCCGTCGACCTCGGATGGCTGCCCGCCGGTGGCTGGGTGCCGTGGGAGCGGGATCCGTGGGGCACGCTCCGGAGCCTCTTGCTCCCCACCGTCGCGCTGGGTTTGGGGCAGGCCGCCGTGATGACGCGCATGACGCGCGCGGCGATGATCGAGGCGCTCGAGCAGGACTACATCCGGACGGCGCGCGCCAAGGGCGTCCGGGAACGCCGGGTCGTCTTCCGGCACGGGCTGCGCAACGCGCTCGTCACGCTCGTGACGATCCTGGGATTGTCGCTGACCAACGTGTTCATCGGGTCGATCGTTATCGAGCAGGTCTTCGCGCTGCCGGGCATGGGACGGCTGGCCCTGACGGCGATCGGCAATCGCGACTTCCCGCTGCTCCAGGGGGAGGTCTTCGTCTACGCGAGTACGATCATCGCGCTCGGCTTCTTCATCCC
>CBDUCW010000066.1:0-9748 GCA_965365745.1 uncultured Trueperaceae bacterium | reverse complement strand
AACCAGACATCAGAGGCGGGCGGCATCGCACTGGACTTCAACCTCGGTGCCGACAACACCCCCACGGCGGGCGGCTGCGTCGTCATCGAGCTGACGCCCATTCACGAGATCCAAGGATCCGGCGATGCCAGCCCGCTCGAGGGCGAGACCGTCACGATCGAAGGCATCGTCGTCGGCGACTTCCAGGATGACGTCGGCGCCAACGGCGACCTCGACGGATTCTTCGTGCAAGAAGAGGACGCCGACGCAGATGCCGATTCGGCGACCTCCGAGGGCATCTTCGTGTTTGAGGACGAAAACCCCTCCCTCGATGTTTCCGTCGGCGACCTCGTACGCGTGACGGGCGTGGTGGTCGAGTTCTTCGGCCTTACCGAACTGAGCGACGTAAGCGTCGTCGTGGTCAGCTCGGGCAACCCGCTTCCGACCCCGGCCACGGTCGAACTCCCGGCGGATGCGGCGTCCCGCGAGTCGGTCGAAGGCATGTCGGTCGTGTTCCCGCAAGCCCTGCAGATCAGCGAGTTCTTCAACTACGACCGCTTCGGCGAAATGGTCCTGGCGACACCGATCGACCCGCTCGAGCGCACGTACCAGCCCACCGCGTACGACACGTTCGCCGCGACCGGACTGGATCTCGATGCGACGCTCGCAGAGATCGAGGATCGCCGGATCACGCTCGACGACGGCCTTTCGAGCCAGAACCCCAGCGTCAATCGGCATCCCAACGGCGATCCGTTCAGCCTTGCCAACCGCTTCCGTGGCGGTGACCTCGTCCAGGACACGGTCGGCGTCATGGCCTACAGCTTCGGCCGCTACCGCATCCAGCCGACCGGGCCGGCCGTGTATACGGAGACGAACCCCCGGCCGTCCGCGCCGAGCTTCGGCGACCTGCCGACCGTCGCCGCGTTCAACGTGCTCAACTACTTCACGACCATCGACAATGGGCAGGACGACTGCGGCCCGAACTTCGACCAGGGATGCCGCGGCGCCGACTCCGCCGAGGAGTTCGAACGCCAGCAGGCGAAGATCGTCGCGGCCATCGCCGAACTCGATGCGTCCGTGGTCGGTCTCATGGAGATCCAGAACAACGAAGGGGCGGTCGGTGACCTCGTGGCCGCGCTGAACGCGGCGGTCGGCGCGGGGACCTACGCCGCCGTCGAAGACGGCACCGTCGGTCCGGACGCCATCAAGGTCGGCCTGATCTACAAGCCGGCGGACGTGCTTCCCGTCGGGACCACCGCGATCCTCGACACGCCCGAATTCCTCGACCCGAACGGCCTCGGCGAAGCGAAGAATCGCGCCGCGATCGCCAAGACGTTCGTGTCGACGATCAACGGGGGCACCGTCACCGTCGCGGTCAACCACCTCAAGTCGAAGGGCTCGCCGTGCGGACCGGGCGACGACGATCCGTACGCCGCCAGCTGCAACCTGACCCGCACCCTGGCCGCAGAGATCCTCTCCGATTGGCTCGCCACCGATCCCACCGGCATCGGCGACGCCGACGCGATGATCATCGGCGACCTCAACAGCTACGACGAGGAAGACCCGATCGCGACGCTGCTCGACGCCGGCTACGTCGACGTGCTCGAGCGCGACGCCGGCGAGTTCGCGTACACGTACGTGTTCGACGGCCAACTGGGCCACCTCGACTACGTCATGGCGAACGCTTCGATGGCCGGCCAGGTCGACGCTGCCGCCGCATGGCACATCAACACCGACGAGCCCGACCTGATCGACTACGACACGTCGTTCAAGTCCGATGCGCAGGACGCGATCTACGCGCCCGACGCCTACCGCTCCTCCGATCACGATCCCGTCATCGCCGGGCTCGACATGCCCACCGATCCGAAGGGCCTCGTGCGCCTTCTGTTCGCCGACGTCGACCAGCTCGAGGCGGACGGCCTCGTGAACCACGGGAATGCGAACGCGCTGCGCGCCAAGCTCCGCGCCGCCCTGGCATCGCTCGAGCGGGAGAGCTCGAACTCGGCCCGCGGGCAGCTCGGCGCCTTCATCAACCACCTCGAGGCCTTCGTCAACAGCGGGCGCCTGGGTGACGCCGACGTCGCGCTGCTGGTCGAACGGGCACAGATGGCGATCGACGCCCTGGACTAGGACCGGCGGCGCTTCGGCGCCCTCTCCACCACGCATCGACCGTGCGACGGCCCGGATCTTCCGGGCCGTCGCACGCGTTTGGGTGCCGGGGGCGCCGGCGACGAGCTCCACGGCGAGGGGTCGGACCGAGCATCGGCGAGCCACGACGGCAAAGGACGGGAGTGCGCGACGCCGTGCCCAGCCACGGGGACCGTCCCGGGCCTCCCCGCGCATCCTCGTCGTGTGGCGCCCCTCGATCTCGATGCTTCGGCCGCCCCGCGCGGCATCCCCAGGCGCGTCCCCGCCGCAGGGACCTCTGCCACACTGATCGGCCCGGAGCCAGCAACGCGGCAGGCAGCGGCGCCGGACATCGCGTGGTCGACCCCTCCGCCGGACGCACCCCGCCCTTCGGGCTCGGAGCGATGGACGAGCCGGGCGCTGGCCGCACTCTGCCTCGGCCTCCTCGCGTGGCAAGCCACGCCGCACCTCCTTCGACGCCCCGCGTCGGTGGCGTGGACGCAGCCACCGATCGCCGTGGCGGTCACCGGGGCGGTCCGCGACCCCGGGACCTTCGAGGTGCCGTTCGGGACGACGGTCGCCGAAGCGATCGAGCGCGCGGGCGGCGCGACCTCCGCGGCCGACCCGAGTCTCGTCGAGATGGCCGCGACGGTCACGGCGGGCGCGACCGTCCGCGTGCCGCGCCGCGTGACCGATCGGGGGGAGGCGCGCGTCAACGTCAACCTCGCGTCGCTGCGCGATCTCGACGATCTTCCCGGCATCGGCCCGGCGCTCGCGCAACGGATCGTTGCGGGGCGCCCGTTCGCACGCGTCGACGACCTGCTGGACGTGCCGGGGATCGGGCCGGCGACGCTCGAGCGCCTGCGACCCCGGGTCACGCTCCGATGACGGGCCCGCGGGCCACGGCAGCCCGAGCCTGGCGGTCGATCGCCCCCGACCTCCCGCTCGACACGTGGACCGCGTGGCCGCTCCCCGCCGCCCTCGGCTTCGCGCTGGGCATCGCCCTCGATGCGCAGGGCGCAGCGCCGGGCCTCGTCGTGCCGCTTGCGCTCGCCGTCGCCGGCGCAGCGATTCGCGCGGAACGCCGCGCGCGGCGCCCGATCCGCATCGGCTCCGGCGACGGTCGCTGGATCGCCGTTCGCGCGACCAAGGCGCGCCGTCGGGCCCGCGTGCGTGCGGTCGCGCTCGTCGCGGTCGCGACCGCCGTCGGTGGCGTCCGCCACGCCGCCTGGGAGGCGCGCCCGGACCCCCTCGCCGACCACGGCCCGACCGTGGCGTCGGTCGCCCGCGAGGGACGCGCGGACTCGTCCGCCCCTGCGCCTTCCCCCCGCATCTGGCACGGGCGCAGCGACGGGCGCATCCTCGCGCTCGACGATCCGAAGGGCGCTCGCGTCGCGGTGACGCCGAGGGGCGCGATCCCGGCGGGGCGCGTCACCCTCGAGGGCGTGCTCGTCGAGCCGGAGCGCGCGCGCACCCCAGGCGGCTACGACGATCTCGCCTACCTGCGCAACCGTGGGTTCGACGGGCGCCTGCGCGTGCTCGGCGTGATTTCGCACGAGGAGGCCGGCGGGGCGCGGTCCTGGATCCTTCGGCGGGCCGTCGACGCGCTCGAGCGCCGGCTCGATCCCGACGCCGCCGCCCTGGTCGCCGCGATGACGCTCGGGGTGCGCGACGATCTCGGGGATACGCGCGACGTCTTCGCCGCCGCCGGACTGGCCCACGTGCTCGCGCTGTCGGGCCTTCACGTCGGGGTGCTCGTCGCGGCCCTCGCCTGGGCGCTCCGGCCCTGGCCGCGGGCGCGCGCGCCGCTGCTGTCCTTCGCGCTCCTCGGGTTCGTCGCCCTCGTCGGGCCCACCCCGAGCGTGGTGCGCGCCGCGTCGATGGCGGTCGCCGGCTTCGTGATGGTCGTCACCGGTCGCGGCCGGCGCGACATCCCGGGCGCGCTCGGGCTCGCGGCGCTGGGCGCCCTCTGCGCGCAGCCCCGCTGGCTGTTCGATCTCGGCTTCCAGCTCTCGTACCTCGCGGTGGCCGGGATCCTCGCGCTGGCCGAGCCGATCGCCCGGATCCTCCTGCGCGCCGGGACGCTGGGTCGGGTGCGGCGGCTCGCGCCACGCGATCCCCGTGCCTGGCTTGCGTTGAGCGTCGGCGCCAGCGTCGCGGCCCAGCTCTACGCGTTGCCGATCGTGCTCCGGAACTTCGGATCGGTTCCGTTGCTGTCGCCCTGGGTCAACGTCGTCGGCGTCCCGCTCGCGTCGCTGCTGGTTCCGGTCGGCTTTGCCACCGCGGTGGCCGGCGTTCTCGTGCCGCCGGGAGCGGGGGGGTTCGTGCATGCGCCCCTGGCGTGGGCGTCCGGCGCGCTCGCCCGGCTTCTGCTGGGGGTGGCCGACCTCGCGTCGGCCGGTCCGCAACTCGCGTGGGGCGAGCTGCGCGGGCTGGCGCTGGTCCCGTACGCCGCGGCGATGGTGGCCTTGACCGCCGGGCTCCGGCGCGCGTGGAGGCCGAGCAGCACCCTGTTGGTCGTCGCCGCCGCGCTGAGCTACGGAGCCGCAGCGCCGACCGCGGCCCCGGAGATCGTCGTGCTCGACGTGGGCCAGGGGGACGCCATCCTGCTTCGGCTTCCGCGGGGCCGCGAGGTCCTGATCGACGGGGGCGGTACCCCGTTCAGCGACTACGACGTCGGAGCCCGCACGGTGGTGCCGGCGCTGCGGAGCCTGGGCGTCGACGCGCTCGAGGCGGTGGTGGCCACGCACGCCGACACCGACCACATCGAGGGCCTGCGCAGCGTGCTCGAAGCGATCCCGGTCGGCGAGCTGTGGGTCGGGCACCCCGCACCCGACCGACCGCTGTACCGGGCGCTGGTCGAGACCGCCGTCGCTCGCGGGGTGCCGATCCGCGAGGTCCGTCGCGGGGCGTCCGCGCACCTCGGCCGCGCCAGCATCGACGTGCTGCACCCGGGCAGCGACCGGGTCGACGGAAACGATGGGTCGGTGGCGCTGCTCGTGCGCTGGAACGAGCGTCCCGTCGCCCTCACCCTCGGAGACCTGTCGGGCGCGGTCGAGGCCGATCTGCCCGTACCGCCGACGCCGGTCCTCGTGGTGGCGCACCACGGATCGGCGCACTCGACGTCGCCGCAGCTGCTCGCAGCCGTCCGCCCCCGAACGGCGGTGATCTCGGTCGGAACGAACCGGTATGGACATCCGGCTCCCGACGTGATCGCACGCCTCCGGGCCGCCGGCGCGACCGTGCGGTCGACACGGGAGGACGGCACCGTCCGGGTGGCGCTCGATGCGCTGGGCGGCGCGCCGCAGGCGGGCGCGGGCGAGGCCCGATCCGTTCCGCCGGGGCCCGGGCGGAACCACCCGATCGATGCGCCTGGCCGCGTCCCGGCAGCTGCCCGACGCCGAGCCGCGGCGTCCCCTGCGCGACGCACGGCCGCGCTTCGGCTCGCACCGGACGGGTGGTACGCTCTTCCGTGATGCTGTCGACGATTCGTCTGCTGTCCGATTCCGGGCCGATGCGCGTGGAGCTGGCCCGCTGGAACGGTCAGTTCGTCGTCGTCAAGCGCCTGCACGGCGTGAATCCGACGCTGCAACAGCGCCTCGAACGCGAGGCCCAGGTGGTGCAGCGCCTCGAGCACGAGAACATCGTGCCGCTGATCGACGTGCAGGACGGCGCGCTGATCTACGTCTACGCCCCCGGCGTCAGTCTGTCGGAGGCGCTCGAGCGCGGTCCGCTGCCGCTGCAGCGGAGCATCAAGATCATGAGCGACGTCCTCGCCGCGCTCGCCTACGCTCACGGCGAAGGCGTCATCCACTTCGACGTGAAGCCCGCAAACATCCTGATCAAGGGGGAGCGGGCCCTGCTCACCGATTTCGGATTCGCCAAGGACCTCGCCGCGACGGCGATCACGGCGCCCAACACCATGCTGGGCACGCCCAACTTCATGGCGCCGGAGCAGTTCCGCGGCAACCGCAGCGACGCGCGCAGCGACCTCTACGCCGCGGGCGCGGTGCTCTACCACATGCTCACCGGCGAGCCGCCCTACGGACGTCAGGTGCTCCGCGTGCTCGCCGGCGACGATCGCGTGCCGCTCGAGCCGCTCCCCTCCGAAGTCGCTGCCGCCCAACCGGTGATCGACCGTTCGCTGGCTCGCGACCCTGACGCGCGCTTCGAGTCCGCCGCGGCCATGCGCGATGCGCTCGTGGGCGTGGCCGCCGAGCTCGTCTGAGCGCCGGCGGCGCTCGCCCCCGTGATCCTCTCGTTCAGCGGCGATCCCTTCCTGGCCCACCGCGCAGCGCGGCGGGAGCTCGCCTCGCGTGGCTACGACGCCGACGCGCGCACCGAAGTGGGCGACGGCATGACGGCCGAGACCGTGACGGGGCTCGCCGCGCAGATGGGGCTGTTCGGCCAACCGGGCATCCTGCTCGACTTCGACGCCGCCTTCACGGGCCAGGGCGGCGTGAAGCCCCGCAACGCGGTCCTGCGTGCGCTCGAGACCCTGCCCGACGAGGCCGTCGTCGTGGTCGTCGACAGCAGTGCGACGGCGTCGCGGCAGAAGACGTACCGGGGGCTCGGCGACCACACCAACCTCCCCACGCCGCGCTTCGGGGCGTTGGTCCGCTGGGTGCGCGACGAACTCGAGCGCGAGGACGTCGCCTTCGAGCGCGACGTGCCCGACCTGCTCGCCGACCTGTTCGGCGAAGACCTGCCGGCCATCGCCAGCGAGATCCGCAAGCTCGCCGTGCTCGGCGAGACGCTCGGTTCGGAGCGCGTGCGCGAGATCGTCAATCGGCCGGCCGCCCGCGACGCCTTCGATGCGATCGAGGCGATCGCGAGGGGCGACGCCGCCACGGCGCTCCAGGTGCTGGGCAGCCTCGAGGCGCAGGGCGAGCCGCCGCCGCGGATCCTCGGGGCGCTCGCCTGGCAGTTCCAGCTCGTAGCGCGCTGCGTCGGCGTGCGCGAGGGGCGGGCGCGCACCGACGCGTCCGAGATCCAGCGCGTGCTCCGGGTCAGCCCGTACGTGGCCAAGAAGGCGCTCGGGATCGCGGCCAACCTCGACGAGGCCACGCTCGGCGAGGCCCTCGACGCGGTCGTCGAGGCGGACGTCGCGATGAAGACGGGCAAGGACGACCGCTGGGCGCTCAACGCGGCCGCGCTGCGCCTCGCGCGCGTCTTCGCCAGCTAGCGGCTGCCACGGACCCACGCGAAACGAACGACGCGCGGGCGAGGCTGCGCTAGGGCGCGCGCTCCCGGTAGCGTGCGTAGGCCGCGGCCGTGGCTTCCTCCTCCTGCCCTCGAGGAGCGACCGTCCGATCGACGCGTTCGGCGATCGCGACCCTCCGCCCGACGCCGCGCCACGCGACGAGCGCCGCTCCGTGGCTCGCACCGGGCGCGTCGGCGAGACGCACGAGCGG
Source organism: uncultured Trueperaceae bacterium (assembly GCA_965365745.1). Taxonomy (GTDB): domain Bacteria; phylum Deinococcota; class Deinococci; order Deinococcales; family Trueperaceae; genus CBDUCW01. Next base: position 2,228 of record CBDUCW010000066.1, on the reverse strand, counting down.
CACGCCCAGGGCGTCGGCGCAGATCTGCAGCCACAGGTCGCCCCGGGCGCCGCCCCCGGTCGTGAGCAGCCGCGTCGGACGCGCATGGGGGCGGATCACCTCGAGCGCGTCGCGGAGCGAGAACGCCACCCCCTCGAGCACGCTGCGGACGAGGTCCGGCGCGTCGCTGGCGAGGCTGAGCCCCTGCCAGCTCCCGCGCAGACGGCCGTCCATGTAGGGGGTGCGCTCGCCCGAGAGGTAGGGGTGGAAGGTCACGCCGCCCGACCCGACCGGCGCGCCGGCGGCGAGCGCCGCGACGTCGCCGAACGGACGGCCGGGGAACAGCCGGTCGCGCAGCCAGCGCAACGATCCGGCCGCCGACAGGGTGACGCCCATCATCAGGTAGCTCCCGTCGGTGTGCGCGAAGAGGTGCACGCGACCCGCGGGGTCGGGCGTCGCGTGCGCGAGCGGAACCTGGAGCACGCCCGAGGTCCCGAGCGACAGCGAACCGGTGGCGAGGTCGTGCGCCCCGAGGCCGAGCGCGGTCGCGGCACAGGCGTTGTCGCCTCCGCCGGCTACGACCGGGGTGCCGGCCGGAAGCCCGGTGGCTCGCGCCGCCTCGGCGGTCACCTCGCCCACCACCGCATCGCTGGCGACGATCGGGGGCCACAGCGTCGGGTCGAGGTCGACCGCGCCGAGGACCTCGGCGTCCCAGTCGCCCGCGTCCAATGCGAAGGCGTTCGATCCCGACGCGTCGCACGGCTCGGCCACGCGACGCCCGGTGAGGCGCCATCCGAGCCAGTCCTTCGGGAAGAGCACGCAGGCGGTGCGCTCGAACGCGGCGGGTTCCTCGTCGCGGAGCCACAGCACCTTGCCGAGCTGGAAGCCGGTGATGGCCGGATTGCCGCCGCGCGCCACGAGGCGGTCGCGCCCCACGGCCGCCTCGAGCCGTTCGACCTGTGCTGCCGTCCGCTGGTCGTTCCACAGGATCGCCGGGCGCACCACCGATCCGTCGCGGGCGAGCGGGACCATCCCGTGCATCTGGCCCGTCAGGCCGACCGCCGCGATCTCGCGGCCGTCCAGGGCCGCCGCGACCGCGTTCAGGGCGTCGCACGCTCCGACCCACCAGTCGGCCGGGGCCTGTTCGCTCCAGCCGGGGTGCGGCGTCGACAGGGGGTAGTCGGACGAAGCGCGGGCGACGGTCGTTCCGTCGCCGCCGATCGCGACCGCATCGGCGCCGGAGGTGCCGAGATCGATGCCCACCGCGACGGCGTCGGCCGTCATTCCACCGATGTCCAGGTGGCGCCGTTCTCGGCGCTTCGCAGCGCCGCTTCGATGAAGCGCACGCCGCGCGCGCCGGCGGCCACGTCGGGGTAGTCGGCGTCGAGGCCGTGGATGGCCGCCGCGACGTTCGCGTAGATGTTGCCGAAGGCCTCGAGGAATCCCTCGGGGTGCCCGCTCGGGATCCGCGCGTGGGCCTCGGCCGCGGCGCTGAGGTAGCTGCCGCCGCCGCGCGTCAAGGTCTCGATGGGGCCGTCGAGCCGTCGCAGCTCGAGCCGGTTCGGGCGCTCCTGGCGCCACCGCAGCGAGCCTTCGGTGCCGTAGACGCGCAGCCGGAGGTCGTTCTCGTCGCCGACCGCGATCTGCGAGGCGATCAGCACCCCCTTGGCGCCGCCGCGGAAGCGGAGCAGGGCGCTGGCGTCGTCGTCGACCACGCGCCCGTCGACGAAGGACGAGACGTCGGCGCAGATCGAGGCGAGCTCGAGCCCGGTCACGGTGGCGACGAGGTTCTCGGCATGGCTGCCGATGTCGCCCAGCGCCCCGGCGCCGGCCTTGCTCGGATCGGTGCGCCAGCCGGCCTGCTTGAGCCCGGTCGCCTCGACCTTGGTGGCCAGCCAGCCCTGGTTGTATTCGACGATCACCTTGCGGATCGCCCCGATCGCGCCGGCGGCGATCATGTCGCGGGCCTGCACGACCATCGGGTACCCGGTGTAGTTGTACGTCACGGCGAAGACGATGCCGTTCGCGTCCCGCACGGCCACCAGGTCGGCGGCTTCGTCGGAGGTCAGGCACAGCGGCTTGTCGCAGATCACGTGGAAGCCGGCCTCCGCGAAGGCGTGCGCGACCGGGTAGTGGACGTGGTTGGGCGTCACGATGCTGACGGCGTCGATCCGCTCGCCCTCGGGGAGCGCACGCTCGGCCTCGAGCATCGCTTCCCAGGTGGCGTAGACGCGCGGCAGGCCCAGCGC
>CBDUCW010000065.1:0-9822 GCA_965365745.1 uncultured Trueperaceae bacterium | reverse complement strand
AGGTGCGTCACGGCCGGCCGGCCCGCCGGACCGGCGAGCAGCACCGCGTCGATGCGCATCGGCGGAAGCCGGCCGCGGTAGCGCCGGAGGGCGAAACGTCGCGCCGCGCGCCACACCCGCCGCAGCTTTCGGCCCGTCAGGCTCGCCGTCGCGCCGCCGAAGCGATCGTCGCGGCGGTGGCGCACTTCGACGAAGACGAGCGTGCCTCCGTCGCGCATCACGAGATCCAGCTCGCCCCCGGGCACGACGACGTTCCCGGCCACGAACACGAATCCGCGGCGCTCGAGCCAGCGCCGAGCCACCCCTTCGGACCAGTGCCGCTCGGTCGCAGGGCCGACCGACCCGGTGCGCTCCGCCATGGGGCAGGCTAGGGCTTCAGTTCGGCGTCACCTCGACGCGCTCGGCATCGGCCCAGAGGCCCTCGATGTCGTAGAACTCGCGGGCTTCCGGGCTCATCAGGTGCACCACCACCGGGCCGTAGTCCATCAGCACCCACCGGTCCGACGGTCCTTCGATCCCTTCGGGGAGCTGCCCGGCGTCCTTCGCCGACTCCTTCACGCTCTCCTGCATCGCCTTGAGCTGCAGGCTCGACTCGCCCGACGCCACGATGAACCAATCGAGAGCCGCCGACACCGGCATGAGATTGAGCACCGCGATGTCCTTCGCCCGGCGGTCGTCGAGGGCGTCGACCACGCGCTGGACGAGGTCGGGCACGCCGCCGAGCTCGTCGACGGTGCGGCCGGGGGTCACCTCGGGAATCGGGGTGGCCTCGGCGGTCTCAACGCTGCGTTCGGTATCGGTTGCTTCCATCGATCGTCCTTTCGAGAGACGGGAGGGGGCGGACGGCGTCGTTACCGCTGGGGGTCGACGCGCGCGGCGATCGCCTCGGGGGCCCGCCGCCGCGCGTCCTCGCCGAGCACGAGTTCGAAGGCCGCCGGGCCGACGAGGCGGTCGACCTGCTGGATGCCCACGCCCAGCAGCGACGTGTAGTAGTCGGCCTCGGTGAGGGTCGACAACGTGGTGACCAGACGCGTCGGCGTCGGGTCGAGCGAACCTTCGCGAAGGTCGATCCGCTCGCGGGGCACGCCGAGGCCCACCAACCGGTCGCGGTAGACCTCGCCGAGACCGACGAGCCCGCTCCGGTTCACGATGCGCAGTCCGGCCTCGGGCGCCTCGGCGACGGGGGCCCCGGCGCTGCCACCGAAGGTGGCCGCGAGGAAGGGGCGCAGCCGGGCCGTGTCGACCTCGAGGCCGATCGCGACGGACTCGCCCTCGTCGACCGGCCGTTCGACCTCTTCGGTCGGCAGGGTCGCGGTCTCGCGGATCTCGAGCCGGCCGATGCGCGGGATGAGCTGCCGCACGAGCGCCGGCGAGACGTTCGTTTCGACGTCGCGCATCACCGTGTCGACGAGCTCGGGGATCCGGGCCACGGCCCGTACGTTGAGCTGCTTGAGGCGGGCCAGCATGGCGTAGGCGAGCTGCTTGACGTTGTCGAGCCGGTCGATGTCGCCGCGCTGGAACTGCCGGTAGCGCACGAACTCCGACGCCGTCTCGCCGTCGAGCACCTGGAGCCCAGGGTGGATGTCGATCGTCAACCCGCCCGCTCTGTCCTCGTAGTACATGCGCGTCGGCACGTTGACCTCGACGCCGCCGAGGGCGTCCACCACGTCACGGAAGATGTCGAGGTTGATGATCGCGTAGTAGTCGACGGGAACCCCGAGCAGGTCGGAGACCTGCTGCCGCAGGCCGTCCGGGCCGTGCCGCGCGAACACGCCGTTGATGCGATCGACGCCGTCGCCGACGAACAGATCGCGCGGGATCGCCACCATGGTGATGGCGTTCTCGATGATGCTGACGTACAGGATCGTGTCGGTGTTGGTTCCGTCGACCGTCTTGCGCCCCTCGTACTCGTAGTAGTCGATCTCGCCGTCCTCGTCGAGCACGGGGGTGCGGGTGCCGGGTTCGTAGAACACGTCGCGCCCCGCCACCACGAAGCTGGCGAAGAAGGCATCGTCGTCGATGCCGAGCACGTCGCGCTGATCGGAGCCGAGGCTCGAGCGAGCCACGTCGCGCCCCAACCAGAAGCCGGCCAGCCCCAGGATCGCGATCACGAGCCCTGCGAGCTGGATCCAGCGTGCCGTGTTGCGGGTCACCCGAATCACACCGTCACTCTACCGCCGCCCCATGAGCCGCGGTGAGACCCAACCCACATGGCCGCGGACGGTACGAAGCCCGTCCTGGACGAGCCAAGCAGGGCCTCAGAGTCCAGCGCAGACCTCGCGGTAGGCGGCCAGCGTGCGGGGGTGCACCGTCTTGCCCTTGGCGCGCAGGTAGCGGACCTTCGAATCGACGGCGCGCTGGTAGGCGCGGAACAGGTTGACCATGGCGAGATCGCGGATGTCGCCGTTCACGCCGCGTGCGGGCTCCGACACGTCCGCGACGTAGAGCGCCATGCCGACGCGGTTCTCGGGCGACACCCCGAAGACGTGCCCCTCGATGGCGTCGAGCACGCGCGAGTCGGTCACGCCCCAGCGCTCGGCCAGCGCCCGACCGGCCCGGCCGTGGACCGAAAGCGGATGCTCGCGCTCCATGTCGGTCTCGGGCGGCGCCAGCTCGAACAGGTCGTCGGGCGCGAGGTCGCGCGCGGCGTCGTGCAGGGTGGCGGCGAGCGCCGTCGCGCGGCGCTCGCCGCGATCGAAGGCGTTCGCCAGGGCGATGTGATCGGCCAGGACCGCCACGCGCTTGATGTGTTCGAATCGGTCGTCGCTCACCAACCGACGCACGCGCTCCGCGTACGGCGCCACGCTCGAGCGATCGAGCGGCGTCGTCATCGGGAACAGGGCCGGATTGGCGGTGAGGTTCGTAGCCACCGTACAGGCTCCTTTGGGCGCGGACACGGAACGGGGGGCGGAAAAGCTCCGTGGCTCACGCGCTCCGAGGGTACCACGGATGCCGTCGATCGAACCGCGGAGTCGAGTCGATTCGGCGCCCCTACTCGACGGGCTCGGCGCCGCCCTCGGCGCGCTCGGCGGCCTCGGCGGCCCGGCGCTCGCGCTCCTTCGCTTCGTCGAAGTACTCGAACTCGGCCTCGCCGATGCGCACGTCGTCGCCGTCCTCGGCGCCGGCGCGAGCCAGCAGCTTGTCGACGCCGAGCTGCTTGAAGTGGTGCTGCAGGTACGACACCGCCTCGGCGTTGCGGGTGTCGAAGCGTTCGACGATGGCGCGGATCTGCGCCCCGCGCACCTGCCAGGCGCCATCGGGGCCGCGTTCGACGCGCACCGGATCGGCGATCACGCGGGTCGGACCGGCCTCGGTGGGCGCGAGCTCCGGCACCTCGGGAAGCAGCGCGAACAGCGCCTCGACGATCGCGTCGAGGTGGAGCCCCTCGAGCGCCGAGCCTGCGACGACCGGCAGCCCGAAGCGCGCCAGCTCGTCGACGATGGGCTCGATCTCGTCGGCTCCGGCGAGGTCGGCCTTGTTCAGGACCACGAGCGCAGGACGGGCGAGCAGCCCGGGATCGTAGGCCTCGAGCTCGCGCTGCAGCGCCGCGAGATTCTCGGCCGGTTCGGCCGCGATGTCGAGCACGTAGACCAGCAGCCGCGTGCGGCTGATGTGCCGCAGGAATTCGAGTCCGAGCCCCTTGCCCTTGTGCGCGTCCTCGATGATGCCGGGGATGTCGGCGAGCGTCAGCCGTTCGAGGTCGCGCTCGATCACGCCCAGGTTGGGCGTCAGCGTGGTGAAGGGGTACTCGGCGATGATCGGCTTGGCGTTCGAGAGCGCCGCCAGCAAACTCGACTTGCCGGCGTTGGGGTACCCGACGAGGCCGGCGTCGGCGATGGTGCGCAGCTCGAGCCGAAGCCCGCGGCGTTCGCCACGCGTGCCGTACTCGGCGAAGCGCGGCGCCTGCCGCTGCGCCGACGCGAAGGAGGCGTTGCCGCGCCCGCCCTCGCCGCCCTCGGCCACGAGCAGCCGGTCGCCCTCCTCGAGCAGGTCGCCGAGCACGTCGCCGGTGTCGGCGTCCCGCACCAAGGTGCCGACGGGAACCTCGAGCACGAGGTCTTCGCCGTTGCGGCCGTGCTTGTTGCGCCCTTCGCCCTGCATGCCGGTGCCGGCCTGGTAGGTCTTGTGGTGCGTGAGGCGGTCGAGCGCGGTCACGTCGTCGATCGCCTCGAGCCACACGTCGCCGCCGTCGCCGCCGTGGCCGCCGTCCGGCCCGCCCTTGGGCACGTACTTCAGGCGCAGGAAGGACATCCCGCCGTCGCCGCCACGCCCGCCCTGCACGCGAATATCGAGGATGTCACGGAACGGCATGGCGGTGGGTCCTTTCGGAAGGGGCTTCGATCGGGCATCGGGGCGCGGCTGCGGGCTCGCAGCCGCGAACGCGCGGCGGGGGCAACGACGAGGGGTCGCGTCGCGCGAGGGTCCGGTCGGCCCCGCGCAGGGCGCGTCGAGCGTCCGCCCGCTTGGGACGGTGCGCCCCGCGACGGGGCGCGCCGCCCGGCGCGTCCCGGAACGCGAACGGCGCGGCACCGGAGGATCCGGCCGCGCCGTTCGGGGTTGAAAGGGCCGTCAGTCGGCCGGGATCGCCTCGGTCTCGACCTGCTCGACCGTGATGAAGCGGCCGCGGGCGCCCTTGTTCACGAACTTGACGATGCCGTCGCGCCGGGCGAACAGGGTGAAGTCCCTGCCCTGCCCCACGTTGCGGCCGGGGCGGAACTTGCTGCCGCGCTGCCGAACGAGGATGCTGCCGGCGCGGACGAGCTGACCGTCGAAGCGCTTGACGCCCAAGCGTTTCGATTCGCTGTCGCGCCCGTTCTTGGAACTGCCTACGCCTTTCTTGTGTGCCATTTCGGGCTCCTTCTCGCGAGAAACGCTGCCAGCGTCAGCCGGCGACCTCGGTGATCTTCACCTCGGTGTAGGGCTGGCGGTGTCCGGCCTTGCGGCGGTAGTTGTTCTTCGCCTTGAACTTGTAGATGTAGAGCTTGCGGCCACGCCCGTGCGACACGACTTCGGCCTTGACGCTGGCTCCGTCGACGGTCGGACGCCCGACTTTCACGTCGTCGTCGGCCCCGACCATCATGACCGGGAACTCGACCGTTTCGCCTTGGTCGGCGGCGAGCTTCTCGAGCCGGAGCACGTCGCCCTCGGCAACGCGGTACTGCTTTCCGCCCGACTGAATGATTGCAAACATGGGTTCCTCCGGAGGGGTGCTTCGTTCAGATCGCGATGCAGCCGCCGCGACGAGCGCAGCGGAGCGCGCGTGGGTCATGGCGCGCGAGGAGCGAGCCGCAGCCGCGGCTCGGAGCGTTGGAGCGGGGGGCGCGTGTCCCGACGGCCGCGATGCGCGGCGTGGCGTCGGTGCCCGCAGGGTCCACACGTCTCCTGCCCAAGCATCGGATGGTAGCAAACATTCCGTCGGCAGGCAAGCCGTGAGGAACGTCGGCCACGGAAGGGCGGCATACTTGCTGCAACCCCCTCCCCCGCGCCGCCGCCACGGGGCGCGACGCCCCGAGGGCTCGAGGACGGTCCTCGAGCCGTCGGCGCCGCCACCCCCGGCGGTCCGCGACCCGATCGACGGCGAACCCACGACCGAAGAGGTAGCCATGAAACTCGCGCTGATTTCGGACATCCACGACCGCGTCGATCACCTCGCGACGGCGCTGGCGGCGCTCGCGGGCGACGGCCCGGCACGGGCCGACGCCGTCGCCTGCCTCGGCGACCTCTGCAGCCCCTTCGTTCTGGCGCAGCTCGCGACGAACTTCGGCGGGCCCACCCACGTGGTGTTCGGAAACAACGACGCCGACACGTTCCGCATGACGCGGCTGGTCCGGGACCGCGCGCACGTGACGCTCCACGGGGAGTTCGCCACGCTCGCGTTCGGGGGCAAGCGCATAGCGCTGACGCACTTCCCGGAGGTCGCCGCCGCCCTCGACGCGCGCAGCTTCGACCTGATCGCCTACGGCCACGATCACCTCCGCGCCGCCGAACGCCGTGCATCGGCGCACGTGGTGAACCCCGGCTGCCTGATGGGCTTCGTCCCGGGCCGCGGCCCGGTGGCGCCGACCTTCGCCGTCTGGGACGTGGACACGGACGCGCTGACCGCGTTCGAGGTCGCCGACGGGGTCGTTCGACCGGCGCCGACCGCGTGAACGACGGGCCCGATCGCCTCAGCCCGCGGGCGCTGGAGCGGCGCCTCAAGCGCCATCTGCGCCGCGAGCCGCAGCGCTTCTTCGCCGTGGGCGCGCCCGGCTTCGAAGCCGAGCTCGAGCACGAGGTCCGCGCCCTCGAGGGCGCGACCGATCTCGAGGTCGTGCGCGGCGGTGTGGCCTACACCGCCGAGCTGACGTCCGTCTACGGCGCCACGTTGCAGCTGCGCACCGCCCACCGGCTCTACCTCCGCCTGCGCGAGGGCATGCTGGCGCAGACCCGGACGATGCTCTTCGACCACCTGCGCCGCCTCCCGTGGGAGCTGCACCTCGGCTTCGAAGCCGCCTGGTCCCTGGGCGTGCGCTCCCGCGCGTCGCGGCTGCTACCGGGCGACGACGTGGCGGGCACCGTCGAGGACGCCGTGCGGGCCCGGATGGAGCCGCTCGGGCTCGCTCCGGCGAGGCGAGAGGAGGCGCCGCTGCGCTTTCAGCTGCGGCTCGATCGCGACCGTGCCTCGATGAGCTTCGACACGTCGGGTCGGCACCTGCACCGCCGCGGCTACCGCCTGGCGATCGGCGAAGCGCCGCTGCGCGAAACGCTGGCCGCGGCGATCGCGCTGGCCGCCGACGTCCGGCGCGCCGACCTCGTCTTCGACCCCTTCTGCGGCAGCGGGACGCTGGTCATCGAGGCGGCGCTCGCCCTGGCCGGCGCGCCCGTCGGCGCGTTGGCGGCCGGCGAGGCCCCGTTCGGGTTCGAAGCGGCGCCCTGGCACCGAGCCTCGATGTGGGCGCGGCTGCAGCGCGAAGCGATCGAGGCGATCGAGCCGGTCGCCGCGCGCATCGTCGCGCACGACATCGACGCCGGGGTGCTCGAGGCCGCGCGGGCGAACGCCGTCCGCGCCGGCGTGGGCGAGGTGCTGGCGTTCGAGGCCGGCGACGCCTTCGCGCTTCCGCTCGACGCCGTCGCCGCCGGCGCCGAGCGCCCGCTGCTGATCGCGAACCTCCCCTACGGCCAGCGGCTCGGCGACCGGCGCGCGGCCGCCGACGTCGCAGCGGCGCTGGGGGCCAAGCTCCGCCTGGAAGGGGCGGGCTGGCGCTACGCCGTCGTCACGGCCGACCCCGAGGCCTTCGAGGGTGGGCTGGGCGAGCCGCCGGCCCGCCGCGTGCCGTTCCGGAACGGCGGTCTGGACGTCGCACTCCTGATCGGGGCCGCGGGGTAGGGTCGCGGGGTGACGCCCGACGATTCCGCGCCCCGGCCGGACCCCAGCGCCGCGCCATCGACCTCGCCCGCGGCCGGCGTTCGGGATCCGGGCCGAGGACCCGACGCGCCCAGCGACCTCGAACTGCGACGCGCGGGGCGCCGCATCACGGGGGCGCTGTTCGGGGCGCAGGGCTTGGGCTCGGCCGGCGTGATCGGGATGACGACCGTGGCCACGATCGTCGGCGCCGACCTGTCGGGGCGCACCAGCCTCGCCGGACTCCCGCACGCGGTCTACCTGCTCGGAACCGCCCTGGCGGCGCTGCCGTGGTCGCTGGCGACGGACGCCCTGGGGCGCCGCGGCGGCCTGGCCCTCGGCGGCCTGGTCGGAGCGATCGGCGCGACCGGCGCGGTCGCCGCGTTCTACGTCGGGTCGTTCCCGCTGCTGCTGATCGCCCTGCTCGTCACGGGGTCGGGCCAGGCGGCGTTCCGCCTGGGTCGATTCGCCGCGGCCGAGGCGACCCCGCTCGCCCGGCGCGGCCGAGCGGTGGCGACGGTCGTCATGGCCGGCGCCGTCGGGTCGGTGCTCGGTCCGCAGCTGCTGCCGCGGGGCGGCCGCATCGCCGAGGCGCTCGGCGCCGATCCGCTGATCGCGGCCTACGGCATCGCGGCAGTGTTCTTCGTCCTGGCGGCGGGCGTTCTGGCGCTGTTCCTCCGCCCCGATCCGCGGGTGATCGCACGCCACCTCGACGCACTCGACCCCGAGCCGAGTTCGCGCCGGCCGGCCCGGCGGCTGCGCGAGATCTCGCGCGACGCCGGCGTGATCGACGCGGTCCTGGCGATGATGGTGGCGCAGGGCGTCATGGTGCTGATCATGGCGATCACGCCGCTCTACATGCGCGACCTCGAGCACCCGCTGACGGCCATTTCGCTCGTGTTCAGCGCCCACACGCTCGGCATGTTCGGCTTCTCGCTGCTCACCGGCTGGCTCGTCGATCGCTGGGGGCGCATCGTGATGATCCGACTCGGCTCGGCGATCGTCGCGGTGTCGTGCCTCATGGCGCCCCTGTCGACGGCCGTGGGCCCGATCGTCGTGGCGCTCTTCCTGCTCGGCCTCGGCTGGAACATCGCCTTCGTCGGGGGATCGGCGCTGCTGTCCGACCGATTGGGGCTGCGCGAGCGGGGGCGGATCCAAGGGATCAACGACCTGCTCGTGGGCTTCGCGGGGGCGAGCGCGTCCATCGGCGGCGCCGTCGTGTACGCCGGGGCCGGGTACGGGCCGCTGGCCATCGGCGGTGCGGTCGCTGCGGCGCTGCTGCTGCTCGCGACGTGGCTTCGGCGCGGTCTGCAGGAACCGATCCCACGCGGCTAGGACCAGCCGGCGCCCTACGCAGCGACCGACGGAGCGTGCGGCGGGCTCGTCGAAGCTAGCGCTGGCGGGGTTCGGGACTCGCTCCCCAGGGCCGAAGCTCGGCCAGGAATCGGCGCAGATCGGCGCCGTAGGCTTCCGCGCGCTCGACGTTGGGGAGGAGCTTTGCGCCGTCGTAGACGACGAGCGCGGTGGCCGGGCGGGCCTCCAGGAAGCGCTCGGCGTCGCGCGCCGGCGTCGTCTCCGCGTCGGCCCCCCACGCGATCCAGGTCGGCACGTCCACCCGCGGCCAGAGCTCGCGCAGGTCCTGGTCGAGTAGGCCGGACACGAACGAGAGGACCGCCCAGCGGGCGTTTCGAACGTAGAGGTTGCGGGCGTACACGGCGCGCACCTCCTCGGTGACGTTCGCCGGATCGGCGTAGGCATCGAGCAGGAAGCGAAGCTGCACGTCGGGACCGAGCAGCGCGGTGTAGAGCGCGGCACCGAGCGGGCTGCCGAACACCCGGAAGGCGTTCTCGGCCGCGGCGCGCGAGCGGTCGAGGCGCCCCAGCCCGGTGGGCACGAGCAGCGACAGGCTGCCGACGCGATCGGGCCGTTCGACGGCGAGGCGGACCGCGTAGGCCGCCGCCAACCCGTTGGCCACGAGGTGCACCCGCGGCGCCTCCAACGCATCGAGCGCGGCCTCGATCTGGGCCACGAGCTCGTCGCCGGTGAGCGCCCCCGCGGGCCGTGTGCTTCGGCCGAAGCCGTAGAGATCGATCGCAACCGCCTCGTAGCCGGCCGCGGCGAGCGCGGGCGCGATGCGGCGGTACTGGAACACGCTCGAGCCGCCGCCGATTCCGTGCACGAGCAGGACCTGGGGCCCCGCGCCCAGCGACTCCGCGTAGGTGACGCGGCCGGTGGCCGGATCGACGAGCTCGAGCGGTCGGGCGCCGTCGAGGACCGGCGCTCGGTCGACGCGGACGAACCTCGCCGCGGCCGCTGGCTCGCCCTGCGGCTCCGGGGACGGCGCGGCCGCCGGGGCGGAGCCCGGGGCGGCGTCGGTGGCGGCGGTCGAGGCCGGCCCCGTCGTGGCCGGGGCGCAGGCCGCGAGGAGGGCGGCTGCGACG
>CBDUCW010000064.1:0-9914 GCA_965365745.1 uncultured Trueperaceae bacterium | reverse complement strand
AGGTAGCGGTTCAGGAATCCCTTCTCGGCGTCGTCGCGCGAGATGCCGAAGGTCGTCTGGGTCAGGTCGTTGGTGCCGAAGCTGAAGAACTCGGCCTCGTGCGCCAGCTCGCGCGCGGTCAGGGCGGCCCGGGGCAGTTCGATCATCGTGCCGAACTGGTACGGGATCTCGGTGCCGGTCTCGTCCATCACCTCGCGCGCTTCGGCCTCGAGGACCTCGCGCTGCACCTTCAGCTCGTTGCGGTGCGCAGTGAGCGGGATCATCACCTTGGGCATCACGTCGACGCCGTCGGCGGCCGCGGTGCAGGCCGCTTCGAACAGGGCGCGCACCTGCATGCGGGTGAGCTCGGGGAAGAGCACCCCGAGGCGCACCCCGCGCGTGCCGAGCATCGGGTTGGCTTCGTGCAGCTCGTCGACGCGCTTGAGCTGATCCTCGCCCTTGCGGACCTTCTGGAGCAGCTCGTCGATCTCGTGCAGGTCGCCGGCGTGCTGCAGGCGGAGCTTGAGGTCGGTGAGGTCGTGCATGAGCTCGTCGCGCGCGGGCAGGAACTCGTGCAGCGGCGGGTCGATCAGACGCACGATGACGGGCAGGCCGTCCATCGCCCGCAGCAGCCCTTCGAAGTCGCCGCGCTGCAGCGGCAGCAGGGCATCGAGCGCCTCGTTGCGCTCGGTCTGCGAGCGGGCCATGATCATGCGCTGAACGATCGGCAACCGTTCGCTCTCGAAGAACATGTGCTCGGTGCGGACCAGACCCAGCCCTTCGGCACCGTAGGTGCGCGCCTTGCGGGCGTCGTCGGGGTAATCGGCGTTGGCGCGCACGCCGAGCACGCGGTACCCGTCGGCCCACTCGAGCAGCTCGCTGAGCTGCGGGTTGTCGATGTCGGGGACGACCGTCTCGAGTTGGCCCTGGTAGATGGTGCCGACGGTGCCGTCGATCGAGATGTACTCGCCCTCCTCGAGCACGAGGTCGCCGACCGTCATGGTGCGGCCCTCGAGGTCGAGTTCGAGCTCGTTGACGCCGACCACGGCCGGCTTGCCGAACTGCCGCGCCACGAGCGCGGCGTGGCTGGTGCGGCCGCCCCGGCTGGTCACGATCCCCTGGGAGGCGAGCATGCCGTGCACGTCGTCGGGCTTCGTCTCGGGACGCACCATGATGACGTCGCGGCCCTCGGTCGCCCAGCGCTCGGCGGTGTCGGCGTCGAAAGCGATCTGCCCCACGGCCGCGCCGGGCGCGACGTTGAGGCCGGTGGCGATCGGATCGGTCTCATCGGTCGCGGCGGATGCGAACTGCGGGTGCAGGAACACGTCGACCTGCTGCGGCGTCACGCGCTTGACCGCCTCGTCGCGGCCGATCAGGCCCTCGTTGGCCATGTCGACGGCGATGCGAACGGCGGCCTGCGCGGTGCGCTTGCCGTCGCGGGTCTGCAGGAGCCAGAGCGTGCCGTGCTCGATGGTGAACTCCATGTCCTGCATGTCGCGGTAGTGGTTCTCGAGCCGGCGCGCGATCTCGTCGAACTCCGCGTAGATCTCGGGCATCTCGGTCTTGAGATCCTCGAGCGGACGCGTCGTGCGGGTCCCGGCGACGACGTCCTCGCCCTGGGCGTTGGCCAGCCAGTCGCCCTCGAGATGGGGCTCGCCGGTGGTGGCGTTGCGGCTCATCGCGACGCCCGTGCCGCAGTCGTCGCCCATGTTCCCGAACACCATCGTCTGGATGTTGACGGCGGTGCCGAGGTCGTGGGCGATGCCGGAGGCGTTGCGGTAGTCGCGGGCGCGCTTCCCGTTCCAGCTGCCGAACACCGCGCGGGTCGCGAGCCGGAGCTGTTCGACCGGCTCTTCGGGGAAGGGCTCGCCGGTGTAGGTCTTGACGATCTCCTTGAACTTGCGGGTGACCTCGCGCCAGTCGTCGGCGGTCAACTGGGCGTCGTTCGTCACGCCGGCGCGGTTGCGGCGCGCGGCGATGACGGCCTCGAAGACCTCGTCGGGAACGCCGAGCACGACCGATCCGAACATCTGCACCAGGCGCCGGTAGCTGTCGTAGGCGAAGCGCGCGTCGCTCTTGGCGGCGAGCCCCTCGACCACGACGTCGTTCAGCCCGAGGTTGAGGATCGTGTCCATCATCCCCGGCATGCTGAATTTCGCGCCCGAGCGGCAGGAGACCAGCAGCGGGTTGTCGGGATCGCCGAAGCGCTTGCCGGTGGCCGACTCGAGCGCCCGCAGGGCGGCGAGCTCCTGCTCCCAGAGTCCTTCGGGGAACTCCTCGCCGGCGTCCAGGTAGGCGTTGCAGGCCTCGGTGGTGACCGTGAAGCCCGGCGGCACGGGCACGCCGAGTCGCGTCATGTCGCCGAGGTTGGCGCCCTTGCCGCCGAGCAGCGCGCGGACGCCCTCCCAACTCGACTGGCGGCGCTCGGCCGCCTCGACATCACGGAATAGGTAGACCCATTGCTTCTCAGCCTGGGTGGTCATGAGGGCTCCTCCAGCTTGTCGGATGCGGGGTCGGCGCGCGCCCTGCCGTGTCCGGCAGCGCGGGAGGGCGCGAAAAACGTTCGCCCCACGCTACGCAGTCGTTTCGCGCCGGGAGGACCGACGGGACCCCACGAATCGTGGGCTGTTTTCCGACAGACGACGGCGGTCCGGCGGGCATCCGAATGCGCCCCCGGAGCCTCGGGGCGTGCGGCCGGCCCGCCGGCCGGTCAGGCGCGCTCGAGCGCGCTGGTCACAGCGGCCGCGAGTTCGAACAGGCGGGCGTCTTCGCGGGCGCGCGGCCGCCCGAGATCGACGTCGAAGGACGCCCGGACGCGGGCCGGTGTACCGGCGAGGAGCAGCACCCGGTCGGCGAGGTAGACCGCTTCGGCGACGTCGTGCGTCACGAAGACCACAGCACAGTTCGTGAGCTGCCAGAGGCGGACCAGCTCGCGCTGGAGTTCGCGCCGCGTGATCGCGTCGACGGCGCTGAAGGGTTCGTCCATGAGCAGCAGCCGCGGTCGAACGGCGAGGGCGCGGGCGAGCCCGACGCGCTGCTGCTGCCCGCCCGACAACTGCCCGGGCCAGCGGTCGGCGAGGTGGTGCAGGCCGACGAGCTCGAGCACGTCGGCGACCCGGACGTCGCGCGCGTCCGCCGTCAGGTCGGTGGACTCGAGGCCGTAGGCGACGTTGCCGGCCACCGTGCGCCACGGCAGCAAGCGCGGGTCCTGGAACACCATGGCGCGGGGACGCTCCGATCCGGACCGCGCATCGCCGGCGCGCTCGATCTGCCCGGCGTCGAGCGGCAGAAGGCCGTCCACGGCGCGCAGCAGCGATGATTTGCCGACCCCGCTCGCGCCCACCAGTGCCACGAACTCGCCCGCATCGACGCGCAGATCGAGGCCGTCGAGCACCGCCGCCTCGCCGGCGGCGTGGCGAAGGCGCCCCCCGCGGATCCGAAGCGCGGGCTCCAGCGCGGAGGCTGCCGGTGCGGTCGACGCGCGCGCGCCGGCGTCCGACGGCGGAGATCCGCTCACGGGCACCGCCACCGCAGCAGGCGGCGCTGAGCGAGGCCGAACAGCGCGTCCGACAGCATGTAGAAGGCCGCGATCGTCAGCATGTAGACGACGACGGGGCCGAACTGGAGCAGGCCGGCCGCCCCGTTCATTTCCTGCCCCATCCCCGGAACGCCGAGCAGCTCGGCGGCGATCAGGGTCATCCACCCCTGCCCGAGCCCCGTGCGCACGCCGGTCAGGATGCCGGGCGCGGCGGCGGGCAGCACGATCGTCCGGATGCGCGCCACGAGCGCCCCCCGGCCGAAGCTGCGGGCGAGCTCGAGGAGCCGTCGGTCGACGCCGTCGACGGCGGCATAGGCGGCGAAGTAGTTGATCCAGAAGACGCCGATCGCGATGACGAAGGCCGCTCCGGCGTGGCTGACCTTGAACCAGGCGATCGCGAAGAACACCCACGCGAGAGGCGGGATCGGTCGCAGGATGCGCGCGACGATCGCGTGGGCATCGTCGAAGGCGCGAAACGTGGCCGCGGCCAGCCCCACGAGGACGCCGAGCGCGGTGCCGGCGCCCACGCCCCAGACGTAGTGCACCAGGCTCGAGCGGACGGCGCGGCCCCAGGCGCCGCTGCGGAGCTCGGCGCGGAACGCGTCGGGCAGCGCGAACGGGTCGGGCAGGGTGCTCCGGGGGGCCCATCCGAGCTCGTGCGCGGCCTTCCAGAGCGCTATGAACGCGGCCAACCCCAACAGCCCGGCGAGGGCCGACCCGACCCGCTGGCCCGCGAGGTCCCTCAGAGGGGCGACCGCACGCCGGACGCGGACCAGCCAGCGCAGCGCCGTCGGGGCGCGCAGGCCCCGGAGGTCAGCGCGCGCCGAGGTCGGTGAAGAAGCGGACGTCGAAGAGCTCATCGAGCGGCACCTCCGTGCCGAGGATTCCCTGTGCGCGCTGGAAGTCGTGCATGACGCGGGTCGAGGCCTGAATGGCGGTGGGGTCGGCCTGGAAGCTGTCGCGACTGCGCTCGATCGCGGTGACCACGGTCTCGAGCGGGAGCCGGTCGCCGGACACCCAGAAGCGAACGTGCGGCGCGGCGCGGGCGACGTCGTTGCGCAGCACCTCGGTGGCGCGGACGTGCACCCCGACCAGGCGCTGGACGAGCTCCTGGTGCGCTTCGATCAGGCCCTCGCGAACCGCCAGGACGGCGCCGGGCTGGTCCGGGAACATCTCGCCGCCCGCCACGATGACCTCGGCGTCGTCGAGCTGCTGGGTGACCAGGGTGACGACCGGCTCGAGGATGCTGGCCGCGTCGACGGCCTCGGTGAGCAGCGCCTGTTGCACCTGCGAACTACCCATGTAGAGCACCTCGACGTCGTCGAGATCGGCGCCGATCTGTTCGATCAGCCAGTAGCGCAACACGGTGTCGGGGACCGAGCCCTCGGGGAACGTCGCGATGCGTACCGGTCGTCCCGTGGCCTCATGGAATGCGGCCAGGGCAGCGGCGGGATCGCTCGCCTCGGCGAAGAAGGCGGGCAGCTGCCCGCGGGCGACGAAGCTGATCTGTTCGACGATGTTGCTCGCGACGACCTTGATGTCGACGCCGTTGGCCCGCGCCACCATCGCCGGACCGATGCCGAAGTAGGCGATGTCGAGCTGCCCCGCCGACAGGGCTTGCACCATCGCCGGACCCTGCTGGAACTGGACGAACGAGGCTTCGATCCCAGCCTCGACGAGCCACCCCTCGCCCTCGGACACGAACAGCTGCGACACGGGGAGGATCGGCATGTATCCGATCTCGACCTTCACGGGTTCGGCCTGCGCCGATCCCCAGGAGGCGATCGCGAGGACGAGGGCTGCGAACGCCCAGACGGCGGTTCGGGCCAGACAGAACGGCAGGGTTGCGGAGCGGTGGGGCATGGAGGACCTTTCGCGGGGTGGGAGGGACGGGCGGAGCCGCCGGGCGTCTGCCGGCTCCGCGGCGAATCCTAGAGTACATGAGTAAACATATCAAGTACTACCGAAGACACGGATCGCTCTATCGATCGACGCCTCGCCCCGGATGCGGCTTCGCGGCGGGCCGCCCGCTTCGGCCGGGCGAGAGGGAATCGAGCGAGCACCCGTCGGGGTTCCGATCGCGGGCACGGAGCCGAGCGATATCGTGCCTGCGATGACGCGGCACGACCTCCCCGAGCTTCCGCGCGAGCCGGGCTGCTACCAGTTCCGCGCGGCCGACGGCGCCCTGCTCTACGTGGGGAAAGCCTCGGACCTTCGCCGGCGCGTCGCGAGCTACTTCCGGAACGGCGCCGACGCACGCACCCGCCGCATCGCGCGCAGGGCCGCCCGGCTCGACTTCATCGTCACCCGAACCGAGACCGAAGCGCTGCTGCTCGAGGCCGATCTCGTTCGCTCCGCCAAGCCCCCGTTCAACGTCGTGCTCAAGCGCGACGCTGTACGGCCCTACCTCGAACTCAGCGACGAAGCGTTCCCCACGCTCCGCGTCGCTCCGGCGCCGGCCGACGACGATCGTCGCGTCTTCGGGCCGTACCCCACGAGCGCCACGGCGCGCCGCATGCTCGAGCTGGTCTACCGCGTTCTTCCGCTCCGCCGCACCGGCGGCGTCCCGCTCCAGGGGCGTGAGCGCCCCTGCGTCCGCCACGACCTCGGGCGCTGCCCGGCGCCCTGCGTCGGCGCGATCGCCCCCGCGGCCTACGGCGACCTCGTCGACGCCGTCGTCGACCTGCTCGAGGGCCGCGCCGAGGGCGTCGTCGACCGCCTCGACGCGGCCATGCGGGAGGCCGCCCGCGCCGAGGACTTCGAGCGGGCGGCCGCGCTGCGCGACCGGATCGAAGCACTGCGTCGCTACACCGGACTCGACGCCGATGTCGTGCTCGCGGGGCGCGCCGACTGCGATGCCGTCGCCGTCGCGTGCCGCGCCGATCTCGCCACGGTGCAGGTGTTCCGCGTGCGTGGAGGGCGGATCGTCGACCGTGAGGTGCGATTCGAGGAGTCGCCGGGGGCGGGCGGCGAGCGCGGGCTCCTCGAGCTCGCGCTGGCCGAGCTCTATCCCGACCGCGACGTCACCCCGCCGCTGGTGCTCGTGCCTGACGTGGGCCTCGACCGAGTGGCTTGGAGCGATGCGCTCCGGCGGCGCGTGGGGCACCGGGTCGACGTGCGCGTGCCGCGGCGAGGCGACAAGCGCCGCCTGCTCGACCTGGCGCTTCGCAACGCCCGCGCCGGGGTGGCGGCGGCCGTGCCGCCGGCAGCCGAAGCCGAGCCCGCACCCCTCGACGCGCCCGGACCTGCGCTCGAGCCCACGGGCGGATCCGAGGTCGGTGCGTGACCCCGACCCGCGGCCCCTTCGCGTCGTCGCGCTGGGCGCTCGCCGCGCTGGTCGCGGCCAACCTGCTGCCGCTCGCCGGCGTGGCCGTGCTGGGCTGGCGCCTTGGCGACGTGATGGTGCTGTACTGGCTCGAGAACGGCGTGATCGGCGCCTACACCTGGCTGCGCATCCTGAGCGCCGGAGGCGCCGACTCCGCGGTCGAGGCCGTGGTCGACGGCCTCGGCAAGCTCTTCGTGCTTGCGTTCTTCACCGTGCACTACGGTCTGTTTTGGACCGTGCACGGTGTCTTCGTGCTGGAGCTGTTTGCAGAGGGCCGCGCTGCTCTGCGGGGCGTACCCACCCCGATCGACCTCGGCTCGTGGCTGCCGGCCGCGGGCGGCTTCGGCTGGGCTCTGGTCGGCCTCGTCCTCTCGCACGGCGTGTCGTTCGTAGCCAACTGGTTGGGGCGCGGCGAGTACCGCGGCGCGGACGCGCGCACGGTGATGATGCAGCCCTACGGGCGCGTCGTGGTGCTGCACCTCGTGATCCTGCTGGGCGGCTTCCTCGCGCTCGCGCTCGGGCAGCCGCTGGCGGCACTTGTGCTGCTGGTGGCGCTGAAGACCGGAACCGACCTGGTCGCCCACCTCGCCGAGCACCGGGGGGCCGCCCCCCGCGCAGCGACGCCCTGACGGCCGGCCCTCGCCGGGTTCAGAATTCCGGGGTCTGGCCCATCGGGTGGAAGTGGAGCTCGTCGAGCCGCATGCGCGCGGGGCGCGTCAGGGCGAACTCGATCGCCTCGGCGACGTCGTCGGGCCCGAGCGCGTCGGCGTCGACCTCATGGGGCGCGGAATCGCCGAAGTGCGTCGCCACCACGCCCGGTCGAATCTCGGTCACGCGCACGCCGTCGTCGGCGACCTCCATCTGGAGCGCCTGCGTAAAGGCGCGCTGGGCGTACTTGCTCGCGGTGTAGAGCGCGCCGCCCGCGAAGGTTCGAGCCGAGACGTCGCTGGTGACGTTGACGATGTGGCCGCGGCGGGCCCGGATGCTGGTCAGCAGGTGCCGCGTCATCAGGAACATCCCGCGCGCGTTGACCGCGAAGACGCGGTCCCACTGCTCGAGCGTGAGCTCGTCGATCGAACCGAAGGCCCCGATGCCGGCGTTGTTGACGAGGACGTCGACCGGTCCGAGCCGGAGCGCCTCGTCGCAGAAGGCCTGCACCGAACCGGGGTCGGAGACGTCGAGGGTGAGGCCGACGATGCGCTCGCTCGACTCGGCGAGCGACTCGAGTTCCTTGTAGCTGCGGGCGCCGGCGAGTACGGTTGCGCCGCGGGCCGCGAGGCGGAGGGCGAGCGCTCGCCCGATGCCGCGACTCGCGCCGGTGACGACGACGGTGGCGTTCGAGAGGTCCATGCCGCAGCCTACCGCCCGGGTTCGCGCCCGGGTGGCGCCCCCGCGGCGCCCGCACCCTCCGCACTCGATCGGGAGCCCGCCGGCGCCGCGGACGCGGCGGACGGGGCCGACGTCGCGCTCACCGCCGCGCGCGAACCCGTGTCGCCCTCGGAGACCCCGGCCATCCGTTCGAGCCAGGCGCTGCGGAAGATCTCCATGTGGACGTCGATCCGGTCGTCGCGGCCCGGGGTCCGGCCCGTCTCGCGGAAGCCCACCTTGGCGAACGCGGCCTGGGCGCGGTGGTTGTCGCCGTAGGTGTTGAGGCGCACGCGCTCGAGCTCGAGCTCCTCGAAGGCGTAGCCGAGCAGCGCGTGGATCGCCTCGGGGCCGTAGCCGCGGTTCCAGTGGCTGCGCTCGCCGATGAGGATCCCCAGCGTCGCGCGCGTGGCGCGGATGTCGTACAGCTCGATGGTGCCGATGTACGCGTCGTGCTCGTCGTAGATCCCGAAGGTGCGGCGGTCGGAGCGCCGCGCGTCGGCCTTGAGGATCCGCTTGAGCAGCCACAGCGGCTCGCGATTGGGCGGCGTGCCGTTGAGGTGCGCGATCTCGGGGTCGCGGAAGTGCTGTTTGAGTCGCCGCCACGCACGCATGTCGAGGTCGGCGAGGGGGCGCAGACACACGCGCCCATGGGCGAGATCCATACGACGAGTGTACCCGTCCACGCGGCGCGAAGCCGACGTGCACGCACGAACGGACCCGTCGGGTCCGGCGGGGCGCACGACCGTCGGCCGTCGCGGGCCGCGACTATACTTCGGGGACTCGCCCCGACTGCCCGCCCCCCGCGCCGAGCGCGGCCGCCGAACGGAGACCCCGACCCCGTGGACACGCCCGAAGCTTCCGGCGTTCGATTCGACGCCTTCACCCAAAAGTTCGCCGCGCTCCGACGCGCGATCGGCCTCGTCATCCTGGGCCAGGAGGCGGTCGTCGACGACATGCTCGTCGCGGCGCTGGCGCGCGGCCACGTGCTGCTCGAGGGCGCCCCCGGCCTGGGCAAGACGCGCCTCGTGCGCGCCTTCGCCGAGGCGACCGATCTCGCCTTCGGCCGGATCCAGTTCACCCCCGACCTGATGCCGGCCGACGTCACCGGCAGCACCGTGTTCCTCGACGACGGCGGCGAGCGCCGCTTCGCGTTCGAGCCGGGCCCGGTGTTCGCCAACGTGCTGCTCGCCGACGAGATCAACCGGGCGACGCCCAAGACCCAGTCGGCGCTGCTCGAAGCGATGCAGGAGCGCTCGGTGACGGCCTCGGGCACCCGCCACGAGCTGCCCGACCCCTTCGTCGTGCTCGCCACGCAGAACCCGATCGAAATGGAGGGGACCTACCCCCTCCCCGAAGCGCAGCTCGACCGCTTCCTGTTCAAGGTCGAGGTGCCGCGGCCCGATCGTGCCACGCTCAAGCGCATCCTGATCACCACGACCGGCCGTACCGAAGCCGAGGTCGAGCCGGTCTTCACGCGCGACGAAATGCTCGAACTGCAGACGATGCTGCGCGCCGTGCCCATCGCCGAGCGCGGGCTCGACTACGTGGTGCGCATCACCGAGGCCACCCACGAGCACCCGCACGTGCGACTCGGCGCGAGTCCGCGCGGTGCGCAGGCGATGACGCTCGGCGCCAAGGGCTACGCGCTTGCGGCCGGTCGCCCGCACGTCGAACTCGACGACATCCGCCGGGCCGCCTACCCGG
>CBDUCW010000063.1:0-10018 GCA_965365745.1 uncultured Trueperaceae bacterium | reverse complement strand
TTAAACCACATGCTCCACCGCTTGTGCGGGTCCCCGTCAATTCCTTTGAGTTTTACCGTTGCCGGCGTACTCCCCAGGCGGAGAACTTAACGCGTTAGCTGCGACACCGAAAGGCAAATCCTCCCAACATCTAGTTCTCATCGTTTACGGCGTGGACTACCAGGGTATCTAATCCTGTTTGCTCCCCACGCTTTCGCGCCTCAGCGTCAGTATTCGTCCAGAGTGTCGCCTTCGCCACCGGTGTTCCTCCCGATCTCTACGAATTTCACCTCTACACCGGGAATTCCACACTCCCCTCCGATACTCAAGCCGGACAGTTTCAAATGCACTTCCACAGTTGAGCCATGGACTTTCACATCTGACTTATCCAGCCGCCTACGCGCCCTTTACGCCCAGTAATTCCGAACAACGCTAGCACCCTCCGTATTACCGCGGCTGCTGGCACGGAGTTAGCCGGTGCTTTTTAACAGGTACCGTCATTATTCGTCCCTGTTTTAGAGGTTTACGATCCGAAGACCTTCGTCCCTCACGCGGTGTCGCTCCATCAGGCTTTCGCCCATTGTGGAAGATTCCTAACTGCTGCCTCCCGTAGGAGTGGGGCCCGTGTCTCAGTGCCCCTGTGGCCGGTCACCCTCTCAGGCCGGCTACCCGTCGTTGCCTTGGTAGGCCGTTACCCTACCAACTAGCTGATGGGCCGCGGGCTCATCCCAGAGCGATGAATCTTTCCTACACGCACAAGAGCGTGCAGGGCATCCGGAATTAGCAGGAGTTTCCTCCTGTTATGCCGGACTCTGGGGCAGATCACCCACGTGTTACTCACCCGTTCGCCACTCAGTCACCAAGTGCGTCACCCCGAAGGGATCTGCTCAAGGTGCTTCGTTCGACTTGCATGTGTAAGGCATACCGCCAGCGTTCATCCTGAGCCAGGATCAAACTCTCCAAAATGGTAGCTGGACTTATGGTGCCAGCAAACCGTTTTGTTGGGTTTGTAGAATCAACAGGTCATATCTGCAAGAAGGATTTTCAAGGTTCTCTGCGCCGTAGCGCGAGTTGCCACTGTATATCCCCTTGCATGACCGTGTCAACTCCTGGTTCGGACTCGCTGCACTGAATCTCGTTGCTCCGCATCGACGCCCGAAGGCTCCGCGTCGCAGGTCGTTTCAGCGTTTGCGTGTCGTCCGAACCGTGTCCAGAATTTCCGTCCTGGACATCGGTTTTAGAATCAACAGGTTCGTTGCAAGTTGGATTTTCAAGGTTCTCGGCTTGCGGCCTCCGGGGGGAGGCCTGTTCGCAAGCGCAAGAATGAGAATAAACGTTGGGACCGGGTCATGTCAAGGCGCAGGCTACATAGGGCGGGGGGATCCGGCGCCGATCGGCGAGCTCGATCGCTCGAACCTCCGTCTGCGCGGGCCGGAAGCCCGATCGAGCGACGGCTCCAGCGACGGTGCGGCCCGGCGCCCCCGGCGGCCCAAGGCGTCTCTGGGCGCCCGCCGCGCTGCGCGAACGCGCCTCGCGCGACGCGCGATAGGCTGTCGGACATGAAGCGAACCGACCTCACCGCCTGGCTCGACGCCTATCTCGAGATCGACGCCTGGCCCGATCCCTCGCTCAACGGCCTCCAAGTGGAAGGCACCGACGACGTCACCAAGGTCGCGGTCGCCGTCGACAGCAGCCTGTCGACCTTCGAGCAGGCCGCCGAGATGGGGGCCGACATGCTCATCGTGCACCACGGCCTCTTCTGGGGCGACCCGAAGCCGATCCGCGGCGCGCACAAGCGGCGCGTCGCCTTCTTGCTCGAGAAGGACATCTCCCTGTACGCGGCCCACATCCCCCTCGACGCGCACCGCGAGGTCGGGAACAACTGGGGTCTCGCGCGCATCCTCGAACTCGACGAGCTCGAGCCGTTCGGCGAGTGGCAGGGCAAGCCGCTCGGCGTGCGCGGCGTCTACCCCAACCCGATGAGCCTGCGCGACCTCGCCGACCTGATCGAGAGGGAACTCGGCGAGAGCGTGCTCGTCCACGCCGGCGGCGCCATGGAAGTGGGCAGCGTCGGCATCATCACGGGGGCGGCCGCGCGCGACGTCGCCACCGCGGCGGAGGCGGGGCTCGACGCCTTCCTGACCGGCGAACCGAAGCACGACGTCTTCTACGACGCCTTCGAGATGGGCGTCAACGCCCTCTACGCCGGGCACTACATGACCGAGACGGTCGGCGTGAACCTCCTCGCCGACAAGCTGCGCCACGAATTCGGCCTCGCGACCGAGTTCATCCTGCTGCCGACGGGGCTGTGACGTGGCGACCGCGCACGCGGGCGGGCTGTTCCTCGCCTTCGAAGGCCCCGAGGGCTCGGGCAAGTCGACGCAGGTCGAGCGCCTCGCGGCGCGGCTCGTGCAGGAGGGCTTCGATCCGCTGGTGACGCGCGAGCCCGGCGGCCCGCCGGCCGCCGAGCGCGTACGCGACGTGCTGCTCGATCCCGACCTGCGCATCGATCCGCTCCCCGAATTCTTGCTCTACAGCGCCGCCCGGGCCCAGCACGTGGCCGAGACGATCGCGCCGGCCCTCTCCGCCGGCCGCGTCGTCCTGACCGACCGCTTCGTGGGTTCGTCGCTCGGCTACCAGGGGCACGGACGCGGACTCGACCTCGACTTCGTGCGGGACCTGTCGCAGCGGGTGACGAAGGGCCGGAT
Source organism: uncultured Trueperaceae bacterium (assembly GCA_965365745.1). Lineage (GTDB taxonomy): Bacteria > Deinococcota > Deinococci > Deinococcales > Trueperaceae > CBDUCW01. The sequence continues at coordinate 7,331 of CBDUCW010000063.1, read as the reverse complement.
GCCGGATCTCACGATCCTGCTCGACCTCCCCCCCACGCTCGGGCTCGAACGGGCTCGGTCGCGCGGCGCCCCGGACCGGCTCGAGCGCGCCGACGATGCATTCCACGCGCGGGTGCGCGCGGGCCTGCTCGACGAAGCCGGACGCGACCCACGCTGGCACGTGCTCGACGCGACCCGCGACGCGGACGACCTCGAGGCCGGAGTCTGGGCACTCGTCGCGCCGCGGCTGGGCCGCCCCACCGCCCGATGATCGGCAGGGTCGGCGGCCCCGCGGGGCGGCGGCTGTGGCTCCCCTTCGCGCTGCTCGTCGTCGCCGTGGGGCTGGCGGCGTGCCGCACTTCGGAGCCCGTACGCCTGGCCCCGGAGATCCTCGCCGAGGTTCCCCACGACGCCGACGCGTTCACGCAGGGGTTGCTGATCCACGATGGGCGCGTGTTCGAGAGCACCGGGCTCTACGGACGCTCGAGCCTGCGCGAAGTCGTGCTGGCGACGGGCGAGGTCCTGCGGCTCCGCCCGCTCGCAGACGAACTCTTCGCCGAAGGTCTCGCCCGCGTCGGCGACGAACTGATCCAGCTCACCTGGCGCGAAGGGGTCGCGCTCCGCTACGACCTCGAGACCTTCGAACCCACCGGTCTGCACCGCTACGACGGCGAGGGGTGGGGGCTGTGCTTCGACGGCACGGCGCTCTGGATGAGCGACGGGAGCGCGCGCCTCACCCGGCGCGACCCCTCCACCTTCGAAGTCAAAGACCGCGTGGCGGTGACGCTCGACGGCGAGCCCGTGCCGCGGCTCAACGAACTCGAGTGCGTCGACGGCGCCGTTTGGGCGAACGTTTGGCTGACCGACCAAATCGTGCGCATCGACCCCGAGCGCGGCCGCGTCGAGGCCGTCGTCGACGCCGCCGGATTGCTCGACGCCGAAACGCGCGCCTCGCTCGACCAGGACGCCGTGCTCAACGGCATCGCCTGGGACGGCGAGGCGTTCTGGCTCACCGGCAAACGGTGGCCGGCGATGTTCCGGGTTCGCTTCGAGGAGGCGGGGGCGGCCCGGCCCTAGCCCGCGCCCCCGAGCGCCACCGCGCCTAGGAGCTGGAGCTCGAGGCGCCCGCGCTCCCCGACGTGTCGCTCGTCCCGCTCGACGCGCTGCCGGACGACGACTCGCCCGACGTCGACGCGGACTTCGCAGCGGTCGCACCGTTCCCGGCGGCGCCGTTGCCTCCGCTCGACGCGTCGCTGCTCGTAGGACGCGACGCCCCGTTCGATGCTTTGCGCGAGTCGGTGACGTAGAAGCCCGAGCCCTTGAAGGCGATCCCCACCGGCTGGATCAGCCGCTTGACGGGGTCACCCGTTTCCGGATGCTCGGTCAGCGCGTCTTCGGTGATGCGCTGCTCGATCTCGAACGTCTCGCCGGTCGTAAGGTTCTTGTACACGTAGATGGGCATGGGTCCTCCCGTGTGGAACGCGACCGGGGCGCTCGTGTGCGCGCGGCCGCGTGCTGCCGGTCGGAATGCTAGCACCCCTGCTACCGTGAAAGGATGATCCATCCTGCAGACGGCGCCGACTCGCCCCCGGCGACGCGCGACGCCCCCTCGCGGACGCTCGCCGTCCTCGGAGCGGGCTCGTGGGGGTCGGTGCTGGCAGCGCTGCTCGCGCGTGACGGGGCCGAGGTCCGCCTGTGGGCCCGGCGCTCGGAGCACGCCGACGAGCTCGCGCGCACGCGTCGCAACGAGAGCTACGTTCCCGCGCTCGAGCTGCCCGACGGGGTCCGGCCCACCTCCGATCTCGATGCCGCTGTGCGCGGCGCCGAGGCCGTCTTCGTCGTCGTTCCGAGCCACGGGCTGCGCGAGACGCTGGCCCAGGTCCACCCCGATCCCGGGACCGCGTTCGTCTCCTGCGCCAAGGGGATCGAAGCCGGACGCTTCCTTCGGTTCAGCGAGATCGTCGCCGAGTACCACCCGGCGGCCGAGGTCGCCGTGCTGTCGGGCCCCAACCTCGCCGGCGAGATCGCCGAGGGGTTGCCCGCGGCGGCGACCGTCGCCGCCACCGACGACGCCCTGGGGCGCCGCGTGCAGGGATGGTTGCAGCAGCGCCGCTTCCGCGTCTACACGAGCCGCGACGTCGTCGGCGTCGAAGTCGCCGGCGCGATCAAGAACGTGATCGCCCTGGCGGCGGGCATGTGCGACGGCCTCGACCTCGGCGACAACGCCAAGGCGGCGATCATCACGCGCGGCCTGGCCGAGACGATCCGTCTCGGCACGCACCTCGGCGGCGAGACGCGCACCTTCTACGGCCTCGCCGGCGTCGGCGACCTCATCGCCACCTGCGCCTCGCGCAAGAGCCGCAACCACACCGCCGGCGAGCGCCTCGCACGCGGCGACACGCTGGCCGCGCTGCGGGCATCGCGACTGACGGCCGAGGGGATCCCGACGGTCGAGGCGGTCGTGGCCTACGCCGACGAACACGAGCTCGAACTGCCCATCGCCCGCAAGGTGCACGCGGTGATCTTCGAGGGCACCGACCCCTCGACCGCGGTCGATGACCTGATGCGCCGCGAGACGGGCTGGGAGTGATCGCCCGCCCGTGAGGGCGACGCCCAGCTCCTCCGCCGATCGTTGGAGGCGCATCGCGGTGCGCGCACCTAGAATGACCCTATGATCGATCCTTTGCATGCACGCGCCGCCGCGCTCCGGGGCCACCCGTGAGCGTGATCCGGGCCGACGGCCTGACCAAGATCTACGGGCGTACGGCCGCCGTCGACGAACTCGACTTCGAGATCGAGGCCGGCGAGATCGTCGGCTTCCTCGGCCCGAACGGGGCCGGCAAGACCACCACGCTGCGGATGCTGGCCGGCCTGATCCGCCCCACCCGGGGGCGCTGCTCGGTGCTCGGCGCGCCGGTGCCCGGCCCGGGCCTGCGCCGCGTGGGGACCATGATCGAAGAGCCGAGCTTCTACCCCTACATGACCGGACGCGGCAACCTCCGGCACAGCGCGCTGTTGCACGGCGGGGTCCCCCCGCAGCGCATCGACGAGGCCCTGGCTTTCGTCCGGATGCAGAACGCGGCCGACAAGAAGGTCAAGGCGTACTCGCAGGGGATGCGCCTGCGCCTCGGGCTGGCCCGCGCCCTGCTCCACGACCCCAAGGTGCTGCTGCTCGACGAGCCCACGAACGGACTCGACCCCGTCGGCATCGCCGAGTTCCGCGAACGGCTCCGCGAGACCGCGCGGCGCGGCGTGACGATCCTGGTCTCGAGCCACATCCTGGCCGAGATCGAGAAGCTGGTCGACCGCGTGATCGCGATCGAGCGCGGCCGGCTCATCTTCGACGGCCCGCTCGGCGCGCTGGTGCGGCGACTCGACCTGGCCACGGTCGTCTACCACCTCGTGACCGACGACCGCGACGCGCTCGTGGCGGCGCTCGAGGCGCTCGGCTACGAGCCGAGCCTCGCCAGCGACGAACACGTCAGCGTCATCGTGCCCGAACAGGAGTCCAAGGCCCTGCTCGCTCGCCTCGCCGAGCGCGGCGTCGCCGTGCTCGAGGCCCGGCGCGAGCAGGACGACCTCGAGGACGCCTACCTCAAGCTGCTCCAGGAAGACGGACAACCGGTATGACGACGCCCCCGACCTCCCCCCCGAACGGCCCGACGGCGCAAGCCTCTCCGGGCGACGGCCCCGCCCACGCGGGCACGGCCCCGTCGCCCCGGACCGGACCGCCCTTCGTGAACGTCGTCCGCGCCGAGATGTTCAAGAGCCTGCGCAAGCGGCGCGTCTACGTGCTCGGCTTCCTGTGGTGGGTGCTGCTCCCTGCACTGACCGTGCTGGTCGGCTACATCGTGCGCACGAACCTCGGCGACTCCTTCCTCGACGACGGCGGCACCGTGGCCGAGGCGGTGCAGCAGATCGCCTCGCCGTTCGGCGTGGCGCGGATCGCACTGACCGGGCCGGCCTTCCTGAGCCCGACCTTCTACATCATCGTCGTGGCGCTGGTCGCGGCGCTGCTCATCGGCGAGGAGCGTTCGCAGAACATGTGGAAGAGCGTGCTGGTGGCCCAACCCGCGCGCCTCGCCGTGCTGTGGGGCAAGATCGCGGTCGCCTGGATCCTGCTCGGCGTGCTCCTCGCCGGCGCGCTCGCGTCGGGCGCGCTCTTCGGCGCGATCGGGACGCTGTTCCTGCCCACCGACGGCTCGGGGGCCTGGGGGAGCCTCGTGGGGCTGGCCGCACAGCAGTGGTTCCACGGCCTCGCCGCCATCCTGTTCGCCTTCCTGATGATCTTCCTCGTGCGCAACATCGCGCTCGGCATCGTGATGGTGTTCTTCATCCCTCCGCTGCTCGAGGGGCTCTACACCGTCTACCGGGCGACGGTCGGCTTCCAGCCGCTGACGCGCTTCAACGCCTTCTTCCAGGGGTTGCGGCTGCGCGAGACGCTCGAGAACCTGCCCTACTACTTCTTCACGACCAACCTGTACTTCCCTGCACGGCGTCCGGTCACGCAGATCCTCGATGCCTTCGGCGGCAGCGCCTCGGATCTCCAGGACACGCCCTTCGCCGACCTGATCGGAGGCAGCGTGACCCTGCCGAGCTCGGCGTGGGTGATGGGCGGGTACGCGATCGCCTTCGCGGCGTTCCTGACGCTGCTGTTCCTGCGCCGCGACGTCGACTGAGGACGCGCCGGCCGATCCAGGGGACGCGGCACCCAGCGGGCTCGCTTCGGCGAGCCCGCGTCCACGTGCCCTGCCCGGTCGGCCCGCGACCCCGCGGTCAGGCCCAGCTCGGCAACCCGCCCCCGACCCCCCAGGCGATCACGACGAAGGCGTGCAGCGCCACCGCCGGCCACAGCGACCGGGCACGCAGCGTCAGCGCGGTGCAGGCCGCACCCAACAGCACCGTGAGGAGCAGGAAGTCCGGCGCTGCGAAGGTCTCGAGCGCCGACGGCCGGAGCCACCATGCCAGCAGCGGGTGGGCCGCGACGTACAGCCCCAGCGACAGCAGCGCGCCGCGCCACGGGATCCGTCGGCGCGGCGCGCGCGGCAGCAGCAACCCGCGGAAGATCAGCTCCTCGCCGAGCGCCGGCACGACGGGCAGCAGCGCAAGCCGCCACCAAGGAGCGGGCCCGTCGCCCGGGAGGAGCCCGGCGGCCAACGCCACCGGGGTCGCCACGAGCGCGTACAGCGCCGCGACGGCGGCCAGCTCGCGCCAGGCGCGAGCGCCGGGCAGGCGCAGCCGCGCCACGACGCGATCGGCCATGCCGGCGACGAGCCGCCGACGCAGCGAAGCACGCGCCGCGGATTCCGAGGGCTGGGGGGAGGGCATCGGTTGCATGGAACGTCCCGAGTCTAGGGCGGGCGACGCGCGCCGCATGTCTCGGCCCTCGCGACGCGCGGGCCGCGCCCGCCGCCGACGCGGGATTCGGCGGCGCGGGGGCCGCTTCCCGTCGACCGCGGGTGCACGGGCCCGCGCCGCGCTGCCGACCGGGCGCCTCTCCTACGGCGTCCCCCCGGGCGGGCGGCTACGATAGGGCTTCGCACCGCCCTCGCCCGCTTCCGTCCGGACCCTCCGGAGGTCCCCATGCCCCACCCCCTCGAATCCATCCTGCGCCAGCGCATCGTCGTTCTCGACGGCGCGATGGGCACGATGATCCAGCGGCTGGAGCTCGACGAGGCGGACTTCCGCGGCGATCGCTTCGCCGACCACGGCAAGGACCTCAAGGGCGCGAACGACGTGCTCGTGCTGACGCAGCCCGAACGCATCAGCGAGATCCACGCCGCCTACCTCGATGCCGGCGCCGACCTGATCGCCACGAACACGTTCAATGCGACGCGCACCGGACTCGTGGAATACGGGCTCGGCGAGCACATCGTCGAGATCAACGAAGCCGCGGCCCGGCTCGCCCGTGCGGCGGCCGACGCCGCCTCCACGCCCGCGCGCCCCCGCTTCGTCGCCGGCGCGATCGGCCCCACGAACCGCACCGCCTCGATGTCGCCCGACGTCGAACGCCCCGGCTTCCGGGCGATCACCTTCGACGACCTCGAGGCCGAGTACCGCGAGCAGATCGAGGGCCTGCTCGCCGGCGGCGTCGACGTGCTGCTGATCGAGACGGTGTTCGACACCCTCAACGCCAAGGCGGCGATCTACGCCGCCGAGGCCGCCCGCGAAGCCCACGGCCGCGAGATTCCGCTGATCGTGTCGGGCACCATCACCGACGCGTCGGGGCGGACCCTATCAGGCCAGACCCTCGAGGCCTTCTGGACCAGCATCCGGCACGCGCCGCTGCTCGCCGTGGGCCTGAACTGCGCCCTGGGACCCACCGAGCTGCGCCCGTACGTCGAAGAGCTCGCCCGCCTCGCCCCGATCCCGGTCAGCGTGTACCCCAACGCCGGCTTGCCCAACGCCTTCGGCGGCTACGACGAGACGCCGCGGTCGATGATGGAAGCGATGGAGCCGTGGCTGGCCGAGGGTTGGGTGAACCTGCTCGGCGGGTGCTGCGGCACGACCCCCGAGCACATCGCCGCATTCGCCGAGGCCGCGGCGCGGCATGCGCCGCGCGTGCCGCCGGAGCCCGACGGGCTGCCGCGATTCGCCGGGTTGGAACCGCTGGTCGTGCGCGAGGAGACGAACTTCGTCAACATCGGCGAGCGGACCAACGTCACCGGCTCGCGGCGCTTCGCCCGCCTGATCCGCGAAGACGACTACGACGCCGCGCTGGCGGTCGCCCGCGACCAGGTCGAGGGTGGCGCGCAGATGATCGACGTCAACATGGACGAGGGCATGATCGACGGCCCCGAAGCGATGGTCCGGTTCCTCAACCTCGTGGCCGCCGAACCCGACATCGCGCGGGTTCCGGTGGTGATCGATTCGTCCAACTTCGAGGTCCTGGCCGCCGGGCTGCGGGTGCTGCAGGGCAAGGGCGTGGTGAACTCGATCTCGCTCAAGGAGGGCGAGGAGGCGTTCCGGGCCCAGGCCCGCGAGATCCGCCGCTTCGGCGCCGCCGTCGTCGTCATGGCCTTCGACGAGCAGGGGCAGGCCGACACGTACGAACGCAGGATCGAGATCTGCGAGCGCGCCTACCGCATCCTCGTCGACGAGGTCGGCTTCCCGCCCGAGGACCTGATCTTCGACCCGAACATCCTCACCGTGGCGACCGGGATCGACGAGCATCGCCGCTACGCGATCGACTTCCTCGACGCGGTCCGCTGGATCAAGGCGAACCTGCCCGGCGCGCTGACCTCGGGGGGCGTGTCGAACGTCAGCTTCTCGTTCCGCGGCAACAACCCCGTGCGCGAGGCGATGCACGCGGCGTTCCTGTTCCATGCGCGCGAGGCCGGACTCGACCTGGG
>CBDUCW010000062.1:0-10321 GCA_965365745.1 uncultured Trueperaceae bacterium | reverse complement strand
GCAGCTCGGCGGTCGCCTCGAGGTCGGGGGCCGCGGGCACGAGCTCGCGCAGCCAGCTGTAGGGGACGTTCACAGCGCCCCCCGGAACTGCTCGAGCACGCGCAGATCGCCCTGGTGGAAGAGCCGCACGTCGGGGATGCCGTAGGGGATCATCGCCAGCCGCTCGAGGCCGAAGCCGAAGGCGAAGCCGGTGACGCCTTCGTAGCCCACCGAGGCGAAGACGTTCGGGTGCACCAGGCCGCAGCCGCCGAGCTCGAGCCACTCGTGCTCGCCGGTCTTCGGGTTGCGCCACCAGATCGCGAACTCGGCGCCGGGCTCGACGAAGGGGAAGTACGACGGCTGCAGGCGGGTGCGGACGTCGGTGCCGAACAGCGCGCTGGCCATCTCGTCGATCGCCCCTCGCAGATCCGCCATGGTGACGCGTTCGGCCACCACGAGCGCCTCGAGCTGGTGGAACTGCGCCTCGTGCGTCGCGTCGGTGGCTTCGTTGCGAAACACCTTGCCCGGCACGACCACCTTGAAAGGCGGCTCGTGGGTCTCCATGTAGCGGATCTGCATCGAGCTCGTGTGGGTCCGCAGCACGCGCCCGTCGGTGGTCCAGAAGGTGTCCTGGAGGTCCCGCGCGGGGTGCCAGGCGGGCGTGTTCAGGGCGTCGAAGTTGTGGTACTCGTCCTCGAGCTCGGGGCCGGTGTAGAGCTCGTAACCGAGCGACTTGAACACGTCCGCGAGGCGGTTGATCAGGCGCGTCATGATGTGCAGCCCGCCAGCCTTGTAGGCCACCCCCGGCAGCGTGACGTCGATGCGCTCGGCCTCGAGCTGCGCGCGCAGCTCGGCGGCGTCGAGCGCAGCGCTGCGAGCGTCGACGGCCGCTTCGAGCCGCTCCTTCTGCACGTTGACGCGGCGGCCCGCATCGCGCCGCTCGTCGGGCGGAAGTGCGCCGAGGCCGCGGAGCTGCTGCGTGACCCGACCCTTCTTGCCGAGCCAGGCGACGCGCAGGGCCTGCAACGCCTCGCGATCGGGCGCCGCTTCGATCTCGCGGACCGCAGCGTCGATCTGGGCGTCGTCGAGGAACGTGGGGGACTCGGACACGGGCTCTCCTTCGGGTCGGGCGGCGTCCGCGGCGACGGACGTTGGGGATCCACAAAAAAACACCACCCGTCCGGGCGGCGTATCGCAGGCGCGGCGTGGGGCCGCGCGATCAGGCAAACGTGGATGCCATCGACATGCGCGGAGCATAGCGAGTGGCCCGGACGCTGTCAACGCGCCCAGGCACGCCGCTGCGACCTTCGGGCGGCGGCGCGGGAGCAGGGGAACGGGCCCGGGTGCCGGCAAGCGCGTCGGCGCGCCCCCTGCCGCAGCCGGCCGGCCCGAGGCCGCCCGGGCGGGGGGTGGCTAGGCGCCTCCGCGCTCGAGGTCGCCGCGAAACACGTCGGCGAACCAGCGCCCGGCGTGCGGCACGGTGTCGACCGTGAAGCGGCCGTCGCCGCTCCCCATCACGGTGTCCTCGGCCCACGCCTGGGCCGCGGCGTCGTCGTCGAAGGGGCCGACCAGGGCGACCGCGTCGACGCCGGCGTCGGGCCGCCACTGCTCGGGCGCCAAGGGCCGTCCGAGCTCGCGCCGCACCCCGTCGAGATCCTCGACGATGCGGTAGACGACGTCGTCGCCGAGCCGCGCGGCGAGCTCGGCCGCAGGGTCGTCGAGGCGCTCGAGGTCGCGGGCGTCGCGCGCCGGGTAGAGCAGCACGCGACGCCACCGGCCGGTGGGCGCTTCGAACAGCTCGGCCTCGGGGTACAGCGCCGACAGCAGCGGCGCGACGTGCGGCAAGACGTCGTCCGTGACCCGCAGCGCCTCGTCGGCGTGCAGCATCCGCCACTGCTGCGGATCGCGGGCGAACAGCTCGCCCAGGTCGAGGCCCGCGGCCGCGGCCCGGCGCTTGGCCAGCGCGCTCGCTTCGGGCGCGTCGCCGCTCACCGGGCGGCGACGGCGAAGGCGTCGACGAAGGCCGCTTCGAGCCCGTCGACCTCGAGGATCGCCTCGAGGGCCGCGAGCAGGCGCCGGTAGTGCTCGGGGCGGGCGTTCTCGCCCATGAGCCCGAGCCGCCAGATGCGGCCCGCCGTGGGCCCGAGCCCCCCGGTGACGCTGATGCCGTGGTCGTGGCGCAGCGCGTGGCGGATCCGCGCGTCGGGGAAGCCGTCGGGGAGTTCGATCGCCAGCACCGTCGGCAGCCGGTGCGCGGCGTCGACGAAGGGCCGGACGCCGAGCGGGGCGAGCGCGTCGAGCAGCGCGGCCGCCATGGCCCGCACGCGGTCGGCTCGGACGTCGAGCCCTTCCTGCAGGGCGGCGCGCACGGCCTCGCCGGTGGCCCAGTGCAGCTGGACCGGCACCGTGTGGTGGTACTGGCGTCCGGCGTCGCCGGGCTCCCAGTAGCGGCGCATGCCGACCGCGTCGGCGTACCAGGTGGCCACCGGCGTGGTCCGGTTCTCGATCGCTTCCATGGCGCGGGCGCTGAACACGACCGGCGCGGTGCCGGGCGGGGCCGAGAGGCACTTCTGCGAGCCGGTGTAGGCGTAGTCGATCCCCCAGCCCGCCATGTCGAACGGCATCATGCCGACCGTGGTCACGGCGTCGACCGAGAACAGGGCGCCGTGCTCGCGTACGACCGCGCCGATCTCGGGCACCGGGTTGAGCACGCCGGTCGAGGTCTCGCCGTGGACGACGGCGACCAGCGTGGGGTCGACGCGGTCCAGCGCCGCGGCGATCGCGTCCGGCTCGATGCGGCGTCCGAGCGGCGCCCGAACCTCGGTGACGTCCGCACCGAGCCGCCGGGCCATCTCGGCCATGCGCTCGCCGAACACGCCGTTGACACCGACCACGACGCGATCGCCGGGCTCGAGCAGGTTCGCGAAGCCGGCCTCCATGCCGAGGCTGCCGGTGCCCGAGAGCAGGCAGGCGAAGGCGCCGGGGCCGCTGCCGTAGAGCGTGTGGAGATCCGCCACGATGCGGTCGTTGTAGGCGAAGACCTCGGGGTCCATGTGCCCGCGCATCGGCCACCCCAGCGCCGCTGCGGCCCGCGGGTGGATCGGGGTGGGGCCGGGGGTCAGCAGCAGGATGTCGGACTGGATCATCGGGACTCCGATCGGTGCGTCGGGGAGGCGCGGGGGTTCGTGGGGCGATTCGGAAGCGGGGCGAGCGGCGCTGCGGGCCCCGTGGCGGGGCGGTGGGTGGGGTGGGCGCAGCATGGGCGTCGGGGCGCTGCGGGCCGTGCGGCCGTGGGCGTCGTGCGATCGATCCGGAGCCTAGCGAGCGTGCGGCGCCGGGCGCCATGAAAAAACGACCCTCGGCGGGGTCGCAGCGGCGATGGCTCCGTCGTCGCGCGAGGGCGACGCGGTGACACCGCGGATCAGGGAGCTCGACGCGCGAGCGTGGTCGGGCGCTTCGACATCCCGCGGAGGATACCCGACGCACCAGCAGCTGTAAAGCCGCAGCGATGCCGGAGGACGTCGTCCACATCGACGCTCGCGCGGTCGGATGCCGTATACTCCTCGGTGGACAGCGTCCCGACTGCCTCGTGACGGGTGGGTTCGTGCCCACCCTTCTTTGTTGCCGAGGTGTCGCCGGAGCCCGGTGCGCTCCCCCGCGCCGCTCGCGTCGACCTCCCTCGCACGACCGGAATCCCGCCTCTCGGCGCCGGCGCGGCAGTCGGGCGCCCATGCCATGTACCGGCATCGGGCCCGACTCGCGCCGACGTCGTACCGACTCACCCTCGACGCTCCCCGCCCCCGTCACGACCGCATCGACGAGACTCCAGAACGGAGGAACCATGGAACTCGAACACGCCGCCACCCAGGTGCTCGAGCCGCTCGGGTTCGAAGTGCTGGAGCTTACGGTCAGCCGCAAGGGCCGCACGCCGAGCGTGCTGCTGCGCATCGACCGGCTCGACGAGGGCATCGTCTCGGTCGACGACGTCGCCACGGCCTCCGAGGTCTTCGGACTCGAGCTCGATCGACTCGACCCCTTCGAGGACGCCTACAACCTCGAGGTCGAATCGCCCGGATCGCAGCGTCCGCTGCGCACCCCGCGGCACTTCGCGCGCTTCCACGACCTGCTCGCCAAGGTGCGCGTCGGCGACGAGACCTTCAAGGGGCGCATCCGCGACGTCGACGGCGACCGCATCACCTTCGAGATCGGCGACGAGGTCCGCACGGTCCCGCTCGCCGACATCGGCAGCGCCCGCCTCGCCGAATGGCCGGACACGCCGCGATGATCCCCGCTCCCCCGTCTGCCCCAGCCCCCCTCGCTTCGGAGGCTCCCTCCATGACCAAGGAACTCGCATGAACAAGGAATTCGTCGACGCCCTCAACGTGCTCGCGGCCGAGCGCAACCTCGACCGGGAGCAGCTGCTCCTGTCGTTCCAGGAGTCGCTCGAGCAGGCCTTCGAACGCAACGTGATGCCCGGCAAGCAGATCGAGGTCGTGCTCGACCCCGACTCGGGCGAGATGGAAGTGCTCGTCATCCGCCGCGTGGTCGAAGAGGTCGAGGACGAGGACAAGGAGATCTCGATCCAGGACGCGCTCGAGCTCGACCCCGACGTCGAGGTCGGCATGGAGATGGAGTTCCCGGTCGATCCCGAGAAGTTCACGCGCATCGCGGTGCAGACCACCAAGCAGGTCATCACCCAGAAGATCCGCGAAGCCGAGCGCGCGATCGTCTACGAGGAGTACAAGGACCGTGCCGGCGAGATCATGACCGGCGTCGTCGCCCGTACCGACAACAAGCGCAACGTGTTCGTGGATCTCGGCCGCGGCGAGGCGATCATGCCGCCGCGCGAGCAGATCCAGGGCGAGCGCTACATGGTCGGCATGCGGGTCAAGGTCTACGTCAAGGAGGTCGAGCTCTCGACCCGCGGACCGTCGATCCTCGTTTCGCGCGCCGCGCCCGAGCTGCTGAGCTACCTCATGCGGCAGGAGATCCCCGAGGTCGCCGACGGCACGGTCGAGATCAAGGCCGTCGCCCGCGAGGCCGGCCAGCGATCGAAGGTCGCCGTGATGAGCAACAACAGCAACGTCGATCCGATCGGCGCCTGCATCGGCCACCGCGGCAGCCGCATCCAGGCCGTCACCGGGGAGCTGCAGCGCGAACGGGTCGACATCATCCAGTGGGACGCGAATCCCCGTGAGTTCATCCGCAACGCGCTCTCCCCCGCCAAGGTCGGCAGCATCGACCTCGACGAGGAGACCGGCGAGGCCACCGTTCGCGTGCCCGACGATCAGCTCTCCCTCGCCATCGGCAAGGGCGGCCAGAACGTCCGCCTCGCGGCCAAGCTCTCCGGCACGAAGATCGATCTGGTGGGCTCCGAAACCACCGAGGACCTCGACGCCGCCATGCAGGCCGCGGCCTCGCGCACGAGCGGCTCGCGCGAGAACACCAGCGACAGCAAACGCGCGGCCTTCGACGCCCTGTTCGCCGACGACGCCTCGGACGAAGACGCCGACGCCGAGGCGGAGACCGACGACGCGGCGGTCGAAGCCGGGGCCGCCCCCGACGCCGACGCCGAAGCGACCGACGCAGCGGCGGACGAAGCAACCGGCGACGAGGCCGACGACGAGGTCAAGGCCACGTCGGACGCGGCGTCCTGAGGGCGGGTCCAGCGTTTCGATGAGCCGATCCCGCCACGTCCCGATCCGGAGTTGCGCGGTGTGCCGCACCCGCAGCCCCAAGCCCGAGCTGCTGCGCTTCCGGCGCGGCGACGACGGCTGGCGCATCGACCCCCGCGGTCGAGCCGGCGGACGCGGCGCCTGGATCTGCCGGACCTGCGCCGAGACGCGTGACCCCAAGGCGCTCCGCCGCGCGTTCCGCGGCTCCGCCGACGACGTGGCTCATCAACTCGAGCTCCTCGTCGCGCACACCGAACCCGACCGACCCGACGCGCCCGACGCGGCCGCGCCGCCCACCTCGCACGACACCCGCCCCTCAACCCCTGAGGATCCCCGCTCCGGAGGGATGCATGGCTGACAAAGTACGGATCTACCAACTCGCCAAAGACCTCGATCTCGAGACGAAGGACATGCTCGCGATCCTCGACGAGATGGGGGTGGAGTACAAGTCGCACGCCAGCACCGTCGAGGCCGACGTGGCCGAAACGATCCGCCAGCTCGTCGCGGAAGAAGGCACCGAAGACGCCGCCGATGCGGCGGTCGAAGCCGATCTCGAGGTTGGAGACACCGTCGAAGCGGACGCCGAGGACGATGACTCCGGCGCCGAAGCCGAGGCGGACGCCGCCGACGAAGACGACGAGGACGAGGACGGCGGCGCCGCGCCCGAACCCGAGGAGGCCCCCGAGGACGCCACGGACGTCGCCGCCTCGGATCTGCCGACGCGTGCGCCCGTCGTGACCGTCATGGGCCACGTCGACCACGGCAAGACCTCGCTGCTCGACTACATCCGCGAGACCCGGGTCGCCGAGGGCGAAGCGGGCGGGATCACCCAGCACATCGGCGCCTACCAGGCGCAGACGAAGTTCGGGCCGATCACCTTCCTCGATACGCCGGGGCACGAGGCCTTCACCGCGATCCGCCAGCGCGGCGCCAACGCCACCGACATCGCCATCATCGTGGTCGCCGCCGACGACAGCCTCATGCCACAGACGCGCGAGGCGATCGCCCACGCCCGCGCCGCCGGCGTGCCGATCATCGTGGCGATCAACAAGATCGACCTCCCGCAGGCCAACCCCGACAAGGTGAAGCAGGACCTGATGCAGGTCGAGCTCGTCCCCGAGGAGTACGGCGGCGAGACGATCACGGTCGAGATCAGCGCCACCACCGGCCAGGGGATCACCGAGCTGCTCGAGATGATCAGCCTCACGGCCGAACTCGAGGACTACCGCGCCGATCCCGAGGCCCCGGTGAAGGGCGTCGTGGTCGAGTCGATCCTCGACAAGCGGGCCGGCGTGCTCGCCACGGTCCTCGTGCAGCAGGGAACGCTGCACGTGGGCGACACCATCGTCTCGGGCGAGGCGTGGGCCCGCGTGCGACGGCTCACCGACTACACCGGTGCGATCGTCGACGCGGCCGGCCCCGCCGTCCCCGTGCAGATCCTCGGCTTCTCCGACCAGCCGCGCGCCGGCGACCCGGTGGAGGGCGTCGAGAACGACGCCACCGCCAAGCAGATCACCGAGCAGCGGCGCGAAGCCCGCGAGGACGAGGAGCGCGAGACGATCGGGAAGAAGGACGTCACCCTGGCCGACCTGTTCGGCGGGAGCAACGTCACCACCATCAACCTGATCCTCCGCGCCGACACCCAGGGGTCGCTCGAGGCGATCCGCGGCGTGCTGCAGAAGGAGTCCGAGGCGACCGACGAGGTCGACCTCGAGATCATGCTCGCCGAGGTCGGCGCTCCGACCGAGTCCGACCTGCTCCTGGCCGGTACGGCCGACGCGCAAGTGATCGCCTTCGGCATCAACCCGGCCGGCTCGGTGAAGAAGAAGGCCGAGCGCGAGGGCATCCCCCTCAAGACGTACAAGATCATCTACGACCTGATCGAGGACGTGCAGCGCTTGATCCGCGGCCAGATCGAGCCGGAATTCGAAGAGAAGATCATCGGCCACGCCGAGATCCGCCAGGTGATCAAGGTTCCGCGCAGCGGCAACATCGCCGGGTCCTACGTCACCGACGGCACGATCCGCCGCGGCGCCAAGGCGCGCCTCGTTCGCGGCGGCCGCGAGGTCTACAAGGGCAGCATCGCCCAGCTCCGCCGCTTCAAGGACGACGTGCGCGAGGTCGGCCAGGGCTTCGAGTGCGGGATCAACCTCCAGAACTACGACAACGTCCAAGAGGGCGACATCATCGAGGTTTACGAGATGGTCGAGGTACCGATCGCGTAGCACCGCGCCCCCGGGCCACCGGCGCGCGTTGGGGCCCTCGGCCCAGGTTCCGCGCCCCACCCCCTCCCCACCGCCGAAACCCACGAGGCGCCGCGACTGCGGCGCCTCGTTTCGGTGGCCGCGCGGCGGCTCGTTCCCGGCTCCCTCGGGCGCACCACCGTCGGGGGCGGTCGGCTCCGGTAGAATGCGCGCCGTGCCGTTCCTCGCGCCCCCCGCTGCCGCACCCCGCTCGCCCGCTTCGGCGGGCGACGTGCCGGATCGCCGGCGCCGCGCACGGAGCCGTTCGAGACGCCACCCTGCCCACCCCGTAGGATCCGGCTCCGGTGCGCTCCGCGTGGCGGCCGTCCTCGCGCTCCTCGCGCTCCCCTTCGCCGCCGCCCTCGACGCCGCCCGGCCGCGGCCCGCGAGCCCGTGGGGCGCGTCGGCTGCCGCGTCGGTCGGTGCAGCCGCGACCGGCGACGCAGCGGCCGAGATCGAGGCTCCGACGCAGGCCGCCGACGCCGCCCGCGCCGACGAACCGGCCCCCGCCGATCCCGGCGTGGGCTCGCGCCCCGATCCGGCGCTCGAACTCGTGCGGCGCGGCGCCGCGCCGTACGGCGTCGACCGCGACCCGTCGGCGAGCGGGCTCCGCCGCGCCGCGCGGTTCGGAGGCGGCTGAGCGTCGACGGCCGGTTCCGCGAAGAACGTTCGGGACCGCCCGCCCGCCGCACGCTCGGCCCCCTCCATCTCCGAACCACACCCCGAAGGAACCCTCCATGAATCGACGCAATGCGACCGGCCTGTTGGTGCTCGCCGCCATCGTGGCCTCCATCCTCTACCTCTGGCAGCCCTGGAACACCGGCGACCCCTCGCTCCGCCTCGGCCTCGACCTGCAGGGCGGCCTGCGCGTCGTGCTCGAAGCCGAGGTCGACGAGCCCGGCGTCGACGACCTCAACACCGCGCGCAACATCATCGAGAACCGCGTCAACGAGTTCGGCGTCGCCGAGCCGCTGATCCAGACGTCCGGAACGAACCGGATCGTCGTCGAGCTCCCCGGCCTGACCGCCTCCGATCAGCAGCGCGCCCTCGACCTGATCGGGCAGCAGGCGCAGCTCGAGTTCCGCCTCCCGCGGGCCGGCGCCACGCGCCCCTACACGCTCGACGACCTCCAGGCGCCGGCCTTCACGGGCGAGATCATCGCCACGGCCGAAGCCGCCTTCGACCAGCTCAACCGACCGACGGTGCTGTTCTCGATCAAGGGCGAGAACACGACCGAGTTCGGCAACTTCACCGCCAGCAACCTCGGAACCCCGATGGCGATCGTGCTCGACGGCGTCGTGCAGAGCGCCCCGATCCTCCAGGGCGCCATCAGCGACCAGGGGCAGATCACCGGGATCGACTCGATCGAGGAGGCGACCGACCTCGCGCTCGTGCTCCGCTCCGGCTCGCTCCCCTTCGACCTCACCACGCAGGAGGTCCGCGCCATCGGGCCGACGCTGGGGCAGGACTCGATCGACGCCGGGCGCACCGCGGCGCTCATCGGCGGCAGCGCCGTGATCGTCGCCATCGTCGCCTACTACGGACCGCTGTTCGGCGGCGTGCTCACGCTGGGCCTGGCCTTGGCGATGCTGTTCGTCTTCGGAACCCTGGCCGGACTCGGGGCCGCGCTCACGCTGCCGGGCCTCGCCGGTCTCGTGCTGACGATCGGCGCCGCCGTCGACGGCAACGTGATCAGCTTCGAGCGCATCAAGGAAGAGCTGCGGGCCGGCAAGAGCCTGCGTCTGGCGATGCGCGGCGGCTTCGGAAACAGCCTGTCGGCGATTCTCGACGCGAACTTCACCACGCTGCTCGCCGCGGCTGCGCTCTACCAGTACACCTCGGGCCCGGTGCGCGGGTTCGCGATCACCCTGGCGATCGGGATCGTGGCCGCGGTCTTCGTCAACACGGTCGTCGTGCCCTTCGTGCTTGACCTGCTGACGCTGCGGATCCAACGTCCGCTGCTCCCCGGCGGCTTCTACGCCGAGAACCTGAAGTTCGTTCGGCTCGCCCCCGTGGTCCTCACCGTGTCGGGATTGCTGGCGATCGCCTCGATCGCCCTGGTGTCGACGCGTGGGCTGAACCTGTCCACCGACTTCACCGGCGGCACGAACATCCTGCTTTCGGTGCCCGACGACGTGGACTCGGCCGACGTGCGCGACGCCATCGACGGCCTCGGACTCGAGGAGATCGACGGCGAGAACGCCACCGTCGTCGAGGTCCAGGACGACACGATCGAGGGCGAACTCATCTCGGTGCGGGTCGGGGTGACCTCGAACGAGGCGGCGGCCGACACCCTCCCCGCGGCGTTGGCCGAGGCCGTGCAGGCCGATCTGCTGTCGACCGACTTCGTGGGCCCCTCGGTGGGCGCCGACCTTCGGCGGGCCGCCTTCCTGGCCGTGCTCGTCGCACTCGGCTTGATCCTCG
>CBDUCW010000061.1:0-10474 GCA_965365745.1 uncultured Trueperaceae bacterium | reverse complement strand
TTCACCTGGTCGCGCTGGGTGACGTCGAGCTTGTACCCCATCGACGCTCCGCCGAACTTGTCGGCCGCGTACGCGGCGGCTTCGTTGGCGCCGTCCTCGTTGAGATCGGCGAAGACGACCTTGGCGCCTTCTTCGACGAGCTTGTGGCCGATGGCGCGGCCCATGCCTTGGGCGGCGCCGGTGACGATGACGACTCTGTCCTGGACTCGGGGCATGAAGGGGTTCCTTTCGATGGGCGATGCGGAGCGCGGACGGGCGGACGGGCGGGACCGGATCGGGCGTCGGGGGCGGGGCGTGGGGCGACGGGGTGGGATGCGGGGACGCGGCCGCTGCGGGCGGCGATGCGCCGCGCGCGATCGGTCAGGCGGTCGGGTACGTGTCGACCAGGATCTTCATCTCGGTCATCTCTTCGATGGCGTAGCGAAGCCCCTCGCGTCCGAAGCCGGAGGCCTTCGCGCCGCCGTAGGGCATGTGGTCGATGCGGTACGTCGAGACGTCGCCGACGATCAGGCCGCCGACCTCGAGCCGTTCGAAGGCGCGCTGCACGACGGCGTGGTCGTTGGTGAACAGCCCGGCCTGGAGGCCGAATTCGCTGTCGTCGACCTTCGCGATCGCGTCGTCGACGTCGGTGTAGCGCAGGAGCGAGATCACCGGCCCGAAGATCTCCTCGCAGGCCACGCGCATCGACGGGTCGACCTCGGCCAGCACCGTCGGTTGCACGAGCGTGCCCTCGGCGCTTCCACCGGTGAGCAGCGTCGCTCCCTGGTCGACCGCTTCGTCGACCCAGGCGACGATGCGCTCGGCGGCGCCGGCATCGATCACGGGGCCGACGTCGGTCGCGTCGTCGGCGGGGTCGCCGACGACCAGGGCCTGGATCTGCGGCACGAGTTCGGCCACGAAGTCGTCCCATACGGTGTCGTGGACGAACACGCGCTGAACGCTGATGCACGACTGACCGGCATACTGGAAGCCGCCCCAGGCGATGCGCTCGGCGGCGTGGGCGAGGTCGGCGTCGTGGTGCACGATCGTGCCGGCGTTTCCGCCCAGCTCGAGCGCGACGCGCTTCTTGCCGGCCCGCGACTTGAGCATCCAGCCGACGCCCGGACTCCCCGTGAACGACAGCATGCGGATGCGCTCGTCCTCGACGAAGGGCGCCGCGTGTTCGACGCGGGTGGGCACGACGGCGATGCCGCCGCGGGGCCAGCCGGCTTCGAGCGCGAGCTCGCCGAGCATCAGCGAGCTGAGCGGCGTCTGCGAGTCGGGCCGCAGCACGATCGAGTCGCCGGCGGCCATCGCCGGCGCCACCTTGTGGGCCACGAGGTTGAGCGGGTAGTTGAAGGGCGTGATGCCGGCGATCGGGCCGAGCGGCACGCGCAGGACCTGGGCTCGCTTGCCCTCGTTGCCGGGGAGCCAGTCGAGCGGCAGCACCTCGCCGTAGATGCGGCGGGCCTCCTCCGAGGCGACGCGGAACGTGAACACCGCGCGGGACACCTCGCCGCGCGCCGCGTCGATCGGCTTGCCGGCCTCGGCCGAGAGCGCCTGCGCGAAGTCCTCGGTCCGCGCTTCGAGCCCTTCGCTGATCGCGAGCAGCACCTCGCTGCGGCGGTAGGCGGGCAGCGCTCGCGTCGCCGAGAACCCGTCGGTGACGCTCGCAATGGCGCGCTCGACGGCATCGGGCCCGCCGTGGTGGGCGACCGCGATCACGCGGCCGTCGAAGGGGCTCCGCACTTCGATCGGGTCGTCGCCGGTCTCCCAGCGACCGTCGATCAGGTAGCCCCACTCGCCGAAGCGCGTCGACGCACCGTCCGCCGCGGCGCGGTGGACGTCGGCGTTGCGGAGCCGTTCGGGTTGCGGTGGATCGGTCGGGGGTGCGTGGGCCATGGAGCCTCCGGAGGGCGGGATCGGGCGGGGCGGTGGGCGTCGCGGCGCAGGTCGGCGCTCGCGGGCGACGACGGCCGCGCTAGAACAGGACGACGAGTTCGGTGGGATCGGTGACGAGGCCGACGACATCGTCGAAGGTCCGGGCGGCCCGAGCGAGGTCGACGGACCCGGCGTCGTAGCCGAACGTCAGCGTGACGGTGGGGCGCACCTCGACGCCGCCGTCGACCGCCACCGGGCGCGGTGTGACGGCGCCGACGGCCAGCGCCGCGCCGCCGGTGGGCGCCGCACGCACGGCCTCGATCCGCAGATCGTCGAGCACGGTGACGCTCAGGAAGCGCACGCCTTCGATCGCTTCGTCGAAGGCTTCGGGGTCGGCGATGCGGTCGGCGAGCGCCCGCACCCCGCGCCGGTCGGCGGCCGGGAGGTCGACGCTCGATCCGTCGCTCCTGCGCAGACGCACGTCGACGGCGTCGTCGCCGAACAGCGCGCGCTTGGCCGCGCTGGCGGCGGCGAACTTCACGAGCAGAGCCGGCAGGATCGACCCGGGAGCGTCGCCCGCGTCGCCCAGCCGTTCGAGGAGCGCCTGCAGCGCGGTCGCGGGAACGGTGGCTTCGAGCGACTCGAGGGTCGCCGGCGCGGCCGCCGCAGCGACCGGTGCCGGCGCATCGGCCTGCGCGGGGACGTCGCGGGCGATCACGGCACCGTGCGGCCCCGTGCCGCCGAGCGACGCCAGCGGGATGCCCCGCTCGTCGGCGAGGCGCCGCGCCTTGGGCGACGCGAGCGTGCGCGGGGCGTCGCCGGTCGCCGCCGGCGGTTCGACGCCCGGTCCGGTGGGGGCGGGATCCGCGCGGTCGGCGGTTTCGCTGCCGTCGGCGGTCGACGCGGACTTCGCGGTCTCGGGTGCGGCGGCCGTGCCGGCCGCGTCGCCACCCTCGGAGTCGGCGCTCGAGGCCGCGGCGCTCGCGCTCCCGGTCGGCGGCGCGTCGGGTACCGCCTCGCCGTCGGCGACGATGCGGGCGATCACCGTCCCGGTGGGGATCTCGTCCCCCGCCGACGCGCTGACCTGCACGAGCGTCCCGCTGGCGGTGGCCTCGATCTCCATCACCGCTTTGTCGGTTTCGACCTCCATCAGCGGCTCGCCCTCGGCGACGGTGTCGCCCTCCTGCTTGAGCCAGGAGACGAGCACGCCGCTGTCCTGGTTCATGCCGAGCACGGGCATGATGACGTCCTTGGCCACGGGCGCCGCCCCTCAGTCGTCGGTGCCGACGGGGTCGCCGGCCACCGCGGGCGAGCCGGGTACGCCCGGCTTGCCGTTCGGATAGACCCGGGGGTTGTTGTAGTTCGACTCGGTCTCGCGGGTGTTGGAAAGCGGGCCGAGGGCCGTGTAGTACTGCGGGCCGACCGTCATCAGCTCCTCGGCAGGGAAGCGGCTGATCACTTCGCAGCCGTCGGCGGTGACGACGAGTTCTTCCTCGATGCGGGCGGCCGACCAACCGTCGGCGGCGGGCCAGAACGTCTCGAGTGCGAAGACCATCCCCTCCTCGATCACCTCGGGGTGGTCGAACGAGAACAGGCGGCTGAAGATCGGCTTCTCCCAGATGTTGAGGCCGATCCCGTGACCGTACTGGAGCGCGAAGGCGAGCTCCTCGTTCGGGAAGCCGAATTCCTCGGCCTTCGGCCAGATCTCGACGACCTCGGCCGTGGTGACGCCGGGTTTGATCATGCTGATCGCGTGGTCGAGCAGGTCGCGGCACTTCGCGTAGGCGTTGATCTGCGCCTGGCTGGCGCTGCCGACCACGAAGGTCCGGTAGTAGCAGGTCCGGTAGCCCATGTACGAGTGCAGGATGTCGAAGTAGGCGGGGTCGCCCGGGCGCAGCATGCGGTCGGAGGCGACGTGCGGGTGCGGGTTGCAGCGCTCGCCGCTGATCGCGTTGACGCCCTCGACGAGTTCCGAGCCGTTCTCGTACAGGAACTTGCTGACCAGCGCCACGCAGTCGGACTCGCGGATGCCGGGCTTCATCTCCTCGTAGAGCAGGTGGTAGGCCGCGTCGACCAGGCTGGCGGCCTTGGTCAGCAGGGTGATCTCGTCCTCGGTCTTGATCTTGCGCGCCTCGAGCATCATCTGCTGGCCGTCGATGACGTCGATGCCCATGTTCTGCAGGGCGAACAACACCGGCGGTTCGACGATGTCGATCGCGACGGGGTCGTTGAGGAGGCCGCGCTGCTCGAGCTCGTCGTGGATCCAGCCGGCGACCTTCTCGGCGCGCCCCATCTCGGGGCTGATCGTGCCGCGCAGCATCGAGACCCCCGGACGCGAACGCTTCGGGCCGTCGAGCCAGGGGCAGTAGAGCTGGTGGTGCTTGGCGGCGGAGCCGAAGTCCCACAGGATCGGCTCGTCGTCTTGGGGGAGGAGCGTGAAGCGTGCCACCTTGTCCTGCGCCCACGTGCCGATGTGCGTCGCGGTGATGTAGCGGACGTTGTTCATGTCGAAGCACAGCAGGGCGCCGGCTTCGTGTTGCTTCAGGACGTTCTTGATGCGGTCGAGCCGCTCGGTGCGGAGCCGCTCGAAGTTGACGCGTTCTTCCCAGTCGACCGCCATGGAGCCGTCGGTGTGAATGGCCATCGGAGTTCCTTTCGGACGTGGACGTCGGGGCGTCGGAGTTCGACGCGCAGGGGAGGGGGAGGGGCGTGCGCCGGGCGGGTGCTGCGGAGCGCCGTGGGTGCGGCGAGGCCCGCGGCCGGGTCAGCGCAGGACGAGCTCGCGGGCGGTGGCGACGACCATGTCGGGCGTGGGAACGGTGAGGTCCTCGAGCACGGGGGAGAAGGGGATGGGCACGTCCATCGCCCCCAGCCGCTTCACCGGGGCGTCGAGCCACCAGAAGGCCTGGTCGGCGACGACGGAGGCGAGTTCGGCGGTCACGCCGTAGCGGTTGTGCCCCTCGTCGATGACGATGCAACGCCCGGTCTTCTTGACCGACTCGACCAGGGTGGCCTCGTCGAGCGGGCTTGTCGTGCGCGGGTCCACGACTTCGGCGTCGATCCCGTGGGCTTCGAGGCGCTCGGCGGCGTCGAGCGCGACCTGCACCATGCTGCTCGTGCCGATCAGCGTGATGTCGGTGCCGATGCGTTTGATGTCGGCCTCGCCGAAGGGGATGGTGTATTCCCCCTCGGGCACGGGGCCCTTCTCCTGGAACATCAGCTTGTCTTCGAAGATCACGACCGGGTTGTCGTCGCGGATCGCGGTCTTCATCAGCCCCTTGGCGTCGGCCGGGGTGCTGGGCACGGCCACCTTGAGGCCGGGGATGTGGCTCACCCAGGCGTGGAGGCTCTGGCTGTGCTGCGCGGCCGAGCGCCGCGTGGCTCCGAGCGTCGTGCGGATCGTCAGCGGCACCTTCAGCTTGCCGCCCGACATGTAGTGGGTCTTGGCGGCCTGGTTCACCACCTGATCCATGATCAGGCCGAGGAAATCGCCGAACATGATGTCGACCACCGGGCGCATGCCGGTGATGGCCGCGCCGACCCCGAGCCCCGTGAAGCCCGGCTCGCTGATGGGGGTATCGATGACGCGATCGGTGCCGAACTCCTCGACGAGCCCCGAGAGGACCTTGAACGGAGTGCCGGCCTCGGCGACGTCCTCGCCGAGGATGAACACGCGGTCGTCGCGGCGCATCTCTTCGGCGAGCGCTTCGTTGACGGCCTTCGAGAACGTGATGACGCGGTCGCTCTCCGCGCGGGCGGCAGGGCTACGCGAAGACATGCTGGTCCACCTCGCTCTCGTCGGGGAAGGGGGCGTCGAGGCCGAACTGGACGGCGGCCTTGGCCTCATCCGCGACCTCGGCGTCGATGGCGTCCAGGTCGTTCTTCGAGGCGTGGCCTTCCGACGTCAACCACTCCGTGAACAGGTGGATCGGATCGCGCGTCTCGCGCCACTCCTTCTCCTCGTCCTTGGGACGGTAGTACTCGCGGTTGATGTCGCCCACGTGGTGCCCGTGGTAGCGGTACGTCTCGGCCATGAGGAAGGCGGGGCCGCCGCCGTCGCGGGCCCGTGCGATCAGCTCGCCGGCCTCGCGGTACACGGCGCGCACGTCCTGTCCATCGACCACGCGCGCTTCGATGCCGAAGGCGCGCGGACGCTCGAGGATCGTGCCGGCCGTGACCTCGCTGTAGTGCGTGTACTCGTTGTACATGTTGTTCTCGCAGACGTACACCACCGGGAGCTTCCACAGCGAGGCCATGTTCATGACCTCGTAGATCAGCCCTTGGCCGAGCGCGCCCTCGCCGAAGAAGCAGATCGCCACGGTGCCTTCGTTGCGGGCCTTCGAGGTGAACGCGGCTCCGGTGGCGATGCCGGCGCTGCCGCCGACGATGGCGTTGGCGCCGAGGTTGCCGTTCTCCTGGTCGGCGATGTGCATGCTTCCGCCCTTGCCGCGGCAGTAGCCGGGCGCGCGTCCGAGCAGCTCGGCGAACATCCGGTCGAGCTCGGCGCCCTTGGCGACGCAGTGGCCGTGGCCGCGGTGCGTGCTGGTGATGCGGTCTTCACGCGAGAGGTTCTCGCACACCCCGACGGCGACCGCTTCCTGCCCCACGTACATGTGGGTCAGGCCGGGCATCTTGCCCGACAGGTACAGCTCGTTGGCGTGCTTCTCGAAGTGACGGATCCGCTGCATCTGCCGGTACATGCGGAGCCAGAGCTCCACGCCTTCGGCGGGGGCCGTCGACGGCGTGGCGTCGGCGTCGGTCATCGAATCCTCCTGGTGGGGTGTCCTGCGTTGGGAGCGGGGCGGGTCGGGGGTGTGGGGCGCGGGCCTACGATTCGTCGGCCCCGGAGGCGTCGGAGCGACCGGAGCGGGCGGCGTGTGCCCGCGTCGCGGCTTCGGTGTCGCGCTTGACTTGCGCGAGGTGGTCGTCCATCGCTTGCCGGGCGGCGGCCGCGTCGTGGTCTTCGACGGCGGCGTAGATGCGCCGGTGGTGCGACTGTCCGCGCTCGGGACCGCCTTCGACGCGGAAGATCTCGCCGCGGAGTTCGTTGAGGAGGTCGACGATGGAGTCGAGGATCCGCGGAATCAGGCGGTTGCCCGTGGCGTGCGCGAGCTGCAGGTGGAAGCGGTTGTCGGCCGCGATGTAGGCGGTCTCGTCGCCCATCGCGTCGTCCATGGCGCCGATCGCCTGGCGCAGTTTCTCGAGATCGTCCGACGATGCGCGCCGCGCCGCGAGGCCGGCGATGCCGGGTTCGAGCAGCTCGCGCAGCTCCACCATCTCGCGCAGGCGGTCGCGCTCGTCTCCGAAGCGCATGAGCGTGTGGATCGAGCTCTTGAGCGCCTTGGCCGTGTCGTCCACGACGAAGGTTCCCTGGCCCGTGCGGACCTCCACGAGTCCGTTGTTCACCAGCGTCCGCATCGCTTCGCGGATCACCGTGCGGCTGACGCCGTAGGTTTCGGCGAGCTTGCGCTCGTTGGGGAGCTGGTCGCCATGCTCGAAGCTTCCGTCGAAGATCCGACGGCTCAGACGCTCGACCACTTCCTCGTACAGGCGCCGGCTCTTGATCGGTTCGTCTGGGTCCATGGTGCGGATGCTCCCTCCGAGAGCGAACGAGCAGGGGCTCGAGCGAGGCGTGGCGTCGGTCGACGGTGGATCGATCCGAGCGCGGGCGATCGAGGGAGCGCGTCCCCGTTTCGCGAACGGACGGGCGCGATTCGCGCGCCCGGCGGCTGCGCGGTCGAGCCAGGTGCGGGGCGGTGGTCGCATGGGGTGCTGCAGTGGGGTGCTGCACGAGGGGCGCGCGATCCGCGTTCCCCGTGACGGGAGCACCCGAGCATAGATATTGATTGGTATGACCACCACACCAATTCGGTCGGATGGCGCGAGGCTAGCACGCGGATCGACGGGGCGTCAACTTGACCCGAGCTTCGTTTCGGTACCTCCCGATCGCCCAGGAATGCCGTCCCTAAAGGGGAAAGGCTCGAGCCTGCCGGAGACCGCTCGCGAGCGCGCTGGACGCCGTTCTTGACACGTAAACGAGGCGCGTGCTACCTTCCAACCGTTCAACAAATCCGTGCCCAAAGGTCGTCAGGAGCCGGGACTTCCTCCTGCCATTGCGAATACTCATTCGTGTTCGTGAATGTTCATGCATTCGGGCAGGGGCTCGAACGACCCAGCGGAGCGCCCCGCGACCAGGCCTTAGTGGTCTGACCACCAGACCACTCGGTGGTTCTGCGCACCGATTCGCTCCCGCCCCCCTTTCGGAGCCCCCGCCGAGACCCGGACGACCGCTCCGTCGAGCCACCCACCCCACCCAGGAGGCGCCTTGCAAGCTCAAGCCACGAATCGCAGCTTCGGGGAGCTGGTCGGCCGCATCGTCCGTGAGCAGGGAATCCTTCTCGCGTTCGTGCTGCTTCTCATCGTCCTTTCGTTTGCGTCGGAGCGATTCCTGACCGTCGAGAACGTCCTGTCGGTCATCCGTCAGGTGTCGATCCTCGGCACGATCGCGCTGGGCGTGACCTTCGTCGTCATCGGCGGGAACCTCGACCTTTCGGTCGGGTCGATGCTGTCGCTCACCACGGTCTTGGTCGTCGATCTCCACGACAAGGTCGGTCCGCTCGCCGCCATCGTCATCACCATCATCGTGGCGCTGGTCGTGGGGGCGGTCAACGGCACCCTGGTCGGGTTCCTGCGCCTCAACTCGCTGATCGTGACCCTGGGCATGCTGTCGGTGCTGCAGGGCGTGACGCTCATCTATACGGGTGGTCAGAACGTCGACATCGTCAACCAGGAGGACACCTGGTTCGCGATCTTCGGTCGCGGGCGCCTGTTCAGCGTCGGAAACATCGACATCAACGCACCTGTGGTGATCTTCCTCGTCCTGGCCGTGATCATGGGGATCCTGTTGCACCGCACCGGCTTCGGCCGCAAGATCTTCGCCATCGGCGGCAACCCGCGCGCCTCGGCCTACTCGGGCCTGCGCGTGCGCTGGCTGACCTTCTCGACCTACCTGTTGTCGGCGTTCACCGTCGCCGCCGGAGCGATCATCCTCGGGTCGCGCGTGATGGGCTCCCAAAACACCGTGGGCCAGGGGTGGGAACTGCAGGTGCTCGCGGGGATCATCCTCGGCGGCACGAGCCTCCTCGGAGGATCCGGAAGCATCGCCAAGACGGTCATCGGCGTGCTCATCCTCGGCTTCATCCAGAACGGGCTGCTGCTCCTCGGCTACCCCTTCTTCACCCAGTGGCTGGTGACGTGGTTCATCATCATCGTGGCCGTCTGGCTCGACATCGCAGCCAAGCGCGGGAGGTTGTTCACGTGAGCACCGAAGCGATGCGCGAGAGCTCGGGCCCCGGGATCGTGGACCGCTTGTGGCGCGGCATCCGTCAGCAGCCGATCTGGATCTTCGTGGTGCTGATCTTCGCCTTCTTCAGCTTGATGCCGCAGACGCGCGAATTCTTCTTCGACCTCAACAACTTCACGAACATCCTGATCCAGGCCACGCCGATCGGCATCATCGCCCTCGGCATGACCTTCGTCATGATCGACGCCGAGATCGATCTCTCGGTCGGCGCGATCATGGCCCTCGCCGCCTCCCTCGCGGTGGGGCTGCAAGGCGATCTGGGGATCTTCCCGGCCGTCGCCATCGGGCTCCTGTCCGGCGTGCTGATCGGCGCCTTCAACGGCGTGGTCGTATGGAAGACCGGCGTCGACTCCTTCATCGTGACCCTCGGCGGACTGTTGGGCGTTCGCGGGCTCGTGTTCGTCTACACCCGCGAGCAGTCGTTCTTCGCCATGGACTTCGCCTACTCCGACTTCGGGATGTCGGCGCTGGGTCCCGTGCCGACGCTAGCGATCATCTTCCTCGCCCTGACGGTGCTGTTCCACTGGATCCTCACCAACACCCAGCACGGCCGCGACACCTACGCGGTCGGCGGGAACCGCGAGGCCGCCAAGAACGCCGGGATCAAGGTCGGCCCGCACCTCCTGATCAACTTCGTCATCATCGGCCTGCTGTCTGCGCTGTCGGGGATCCTGCTGTCGACGCAGATGGGCGCCTCGACGCCGAACATGGGCCTCAACTTCGAGCTCTGGGTCATCACCGCCGTCGTGCTGGGCGGGACGAAGCTCACGGGCGGGCACGGCAGCATCGTCGGCACCTTCGGCGGCGTACTCGCGATCCAGATCCTCCGAAACGGCATGAACCTCATGCAGGTCCCCGCCTTCTGGGTGCTCGTCATCCTGGGCTCCATCCTGATCGCCGTGCTCTTTCTCGACAAGCAGGCCTCGCAGCGCCAGAGCCACGAGGTCTCCGTATGACCCTCCGCCCGCGCGCACGCGCGCCGACGTCGAGCCGCCGCGCCGTCCGGGGCCCCCGCCTCGTCGACGCTGCGCGGCCCCGCAACGATCCGCCTGCTCTGTTTGTGCCGCCCCGCCACCCCTCGCCCCTCGCTCACTCCCTTCGAAGGAGATCCCTGTGATCAAGAAACTCCTGATGCTTCTCGCGGCCACGCTGTTCCTCGGCTTCGTCGCGGCCCAAGACCTCGCTGACGTGACCATCGGCATCACCCAGAACAACGTCGGTGTCGACAGCTACCAGACGACCTACGAACAG